>QWHP01000567.1 GCA_021404985.1 Actinobacteria bacterium ATB1 | reverse complement strand
GGGTCTCACCGATGAGGACGATCGGGCAGCGGTGTCCCGGTCTGGCTGGTGGCGGGTGGGGTCGCGCGATTCCGCGGAATCGCGCGGAGTCCGAGACGTAGGCGGGGTGCCGGGCGTGACGTGCGATGCGGAGGCACGTGTCCCATAGCAAGGGCTCGAGCGTGGCGGATGGAACCCGGCATCGCCCACCACGCCGGGCTCGGTGGCCTCGACATGAACCCGGAGACAACCGAACCTGGAGAGCATCTTCGTGTCTCCCGTGAATCCCTGAGGTTCGCGTCGTTCACCCGGGGGGCAGGAGGGAGGACGCTATGTCGGCCAGCCGGCCTCTCAGGTCGTCGCAACAGACCCGGTAGTAGATCCAGTTGCCGCGCCGCGCCCTGGAGAGGACTCCGGCCTCGTGAAGGGTCTTGAGATGGTGGGACACCGTGGGCTGGGAGAGGCCGAGGGGAGCAACGAGGTCGCACGCGCAGACCTCACCGGCCGGCGACGCGTTGACGAGCGCGATGATCTGGAGGCGGGCCGGATCGGCGAGGGACTTGAGGACACGCGCGAGCCTCTCGGCCTGTCCCCGCGAGAGGGGTGAGGTGAGGGCGTGGCAGCAGGAGGTGTCCCCTGCGACAGATGGTTCTCGGGTGACGGCCTGTGCCATGTCCCCTTCCGCGTATCGAAGGTGATCGATACACAGCATCATAACTGCAACCCTGGGTAGGGTGTCCCGCAGTTACGGAGCAGCGGATCGAGAGGTGTTCGAAGTGGTGGCGACGGGAGCGGAGGCGGGTGTTCGAGTCGATCTCACCGACCGGGTTGCGCTCGTGACGGGTTCGTCGCGTGGGCTGGGGGCCGCGACTGCGGTGCGACTGGCTCGCATGGGTGCCGATGTCGTCGTCACGTACAAGAGGCAGGAGGATACGGCTGCGGAGGTGGCGGCTCGGGTCGAGGCGGAGGGGCGGCGCGCCTGGGTCTGGTCGATGGACCTGTCAGACGTTGACTCCGTCGACGGGGCCTTCGACAGATTCGCCGCGAATGGCGGCGACGGACCGGAGCGTCTCGACATCCTCGTCGCAAACGCCGCAGCCACGAGTCTGAAGCCGCTGATGGACCAGAAGCCGCACAACATCGACATCACCTTTGCGATCACGGTCAGGGGATTCATCCAGTCCGTGCAGAGGTCCGTTCCCCTCATGGAGAGCGGAGGAGGCGGCCGAGTCGTGGCGGTGAGCGGGATCGACACGGTGCGGTGGGCACCGGCACACGGTCTCCTTGGGGCCGCGAAAGCGGCGATGGAGCAGCTCGTCCAATACTTCACCGTCGAGCTCGGGGATCGCGGGATCACCTTTGTCGGGGTGACTCCGGATGCCTTCTTCGGCGACGGCCTCAAGCTGATGCTCGGCCCGTTCTACCAGTACCTCATGGACGTCTACTCGAGGCTTCCTCCCACGTACACGGCCTTCGAGCCCGACGACGTCGCCGAGGTCGTCGCGCTCTGCTGTACCGACGCGGTACGCCTCCTCTGTGGCAACACCTTGATGGCCGACGGAGGCGTGTCGTTCGCCCAGGGGGGTAACCTGACCGCCCTCGTGGGAGCGCTTCCCCAAGGGCGGCGAATCCCCGCCGGGCGCAGCACCATCGGTCCCTCGGATCTCCTGAGCTGGGCGGCCTCCACCGAGCTGTGGCAGCGAGCCGGTAACGTCAGTCCATGGCTGACAAGGCGAAGAGAAGGCGAAGCAGGAAATCCGGCGTGCGCGGGGCGACACCCTCGCTCTTCGATTCCGGCGAAGGCGCGGTGATCGTCGAAGATCGAGAGTTCACGCGGGAGATGGAGACCGCCTACCTCGAGTACTCGATGTCGGTGATCGTCTCGCGTGCCCTGCCCGATGTCCGCGACGGCCTCAAGCCGGTCCAGCGCCGCATCCTCTGGGGTATGCACAGCACCGGCGTCCGCGCTGGGGGACCCCACCGCAAGTGCGCCAAGGTGGTCGGCGAGGTCATGGGGGCCTATCACCCCCACGGGGACACGGCCATCTACGACGCTCTCGTCCGCATGGCCCAGCCTTTCAGCTACTACGTGCCGCTCGTGGACGGCCAGGGCAACTTCGGGTCCCCCGGCTTCCCGCCCGCTGCAATGCGCTACACCGAATGCCGCATGACCCAGACGGCAGAACAGATGATGGCCGACATAGGCGAAGAGACCGTCGACTTCGTGCCCAACTACGACGGTGAGACGACAGAGCCGGCGGTCGTGCCTGCATCGTTCCCGAATCTGCTCGTGAACGGAGCTTCGGGGATTGCCGTGGGAATGGCGACCAGCATCCCGACCCACAACCCGGTCGAGATCCTCGACGCGGCTCTCATGGTCCTCGACACCCCGGACCTGACCGTGAAGAGGCTGATGCGCAAGCTCAAGGGCCCGGACTTCACGACAGGGTGTGACGTCATCGACCCCGGGGGCGACTCCGGTGTCCTCGCTGCCTACGAGACGGGATCCGGTCGGGTCACGGTCAGGGCGACGGTCGAGATCACCGCCGGGGCCCGCGGGTCCCAGCTCGTGACCTTCCGCAACCTGCCCCCCGCCGTGTCGGTGTCCCAGGTGGCCGAACAGATCGTCGACCAGGTCAAGAAAGGGAAGCTCGCCTCGCTCTCCAACGTCGTGGACGCTTCGGACAAGGAGGGCCAGCAACTCCAGGTCCACGTCAAGAAGGGGCACTCGGCACCTGCGGCGGTGGCGGACCTCTTCAGGCTGACCAAGCTCGAGGACACCTTCTCGGTCAACATGCGCGCGCTCGTGGACGGTGTGCCCAGGGTCCTGTCGATCCGTGAAATGCTCGTGGCCTTCTGCGACCATCGGATGGAGGTCGTGCTTCGCCGCAGCATCCACCGCAAACGCCGCGCCGAGGCCCGACGCCACATCCTGCGGGCGCTGATCAAGGCGCTGGACAGGATCGAAGAGGTCATCGCAGCGATCAGGGCATCCCGGGACGTATCCGAGGCCAAGTCCGCCCTCGTCGATCTGCTGGCGATCGATGACGAACAGGCGCAGGCAATCATCGAGATGCCGCTCCGGCGCCTCACGAGCCTGGAGACGAAAGCCCTCAAAGACGA
>QWHP01000566.1 GCA_021404985.1 Actinobacteria bacterium ATB1 | reverse complement strand
CTCCCACGATCGCCGCCACGATCAGGACAGACGTGAGCTCGAAGGGAAGGAGCCAGTCGGTGAAGAGGTTCTCGGAGAGGAGCTCGACGTTCCCGCCTACCGCATCGACGGCGTCCGCCGTGTCGGTCCCCTGGACACCGAAGCTCATGTCGATGCCGGTGACCGCGAGGATCGTCCCACCCACCACGATCACACCGCCGAGGAACGCCCAGGGAAACCAGGCGCGTCGCAACAACCTCTCCTCACTCGGGTCGGCCGTGTCGACTCCGAGGAGCATTATGACGAAGAGGAACAGGACGACCACGGCGCCCGTGTAGACGATGATCTGGACGACCGAGAGGAAGAAGGCCTGTTGGGCGAGGAAGAGGCCGGCAACGGACACGAGCGCGGCGACGAGCGACAGGGCCGAGTGGACCGGGTTCGTCAAGAACACCACGCCGAGGGCGGACGCGAGTGCAGTGGCTCCGAAAACGATGTAGAGGATCCACTCGCCACTCATCCGGCCGTCTCCGTGTCATCATGCCCTCGGGACCGCTCTGTCCCTGACAGACCGGCTTCCTTGGCGAGCGAACCCAGGTTGAGGGCTTCGGGGGCTCCGCCCCGTCCGGCAAGGCCGCCGTCTTCTCGAACCGCCTCCAAGGCCTGCTCGGGAGACGTGCCTGGCTCACGCTGACCCGCCTCGGCCGCACGGACTCCGTGACCGGCGTCGCCCGACCATCCTGTCGTCCCCTCGTAGGCAGCTTGGCCCGAGGGGGACGTGGCACGCATCCATCCTCCGCTCTCCTCGAGGTTGCGCGGGTCGTAATACGCGCCGCGGTGTTTGGGCGTGCCGTCCGGGTCGACCAGGAGGAGGTCCTTGCCGAAGATCGCGTCGTCGCGGTTCGTGAAACTGAATTCGAACAGGTTCGTCATCGTGATCGCCTCGGTGGGGCACGCCTCGACACAGAGCCCACAGAAGATGCAGCGGAGGAAGTTGATCTCGTATACGTAGCCGTAGCGTTCACCCGGGGAGACCGGTGACTCTGGCGGGTTGTCTGCGCCCCGCACGTAGATGCAGCGCGGTGGGCAGACACCGGCACAGAGCTCGCACCCGATGCACTTCTCCATGCCGTCCTCGAACCTGTTGAGGACGTGGCGGCCGTGAAAGCGGGGTGGCTTCGGAAGGATCACCTCGGGGTATTGGACGGTCACAGGGCGCCGCAGGATGTTCCTGAAGGTGACCATCATGCCCTTGGCGATCGCGCCGATGCCCGAAGTCATCAGCCACCCCCCACGAGCCGGGGCAGATCACCTGTCGCCTGGTAGGCGACCCAGAGTGCAACAGCCATCATGTAGACGAGGTTGATGGGGATGATTCGCTTCCAGCAGAACGACATGAGCTGGTCGTAGCGAAGACGCGGCAACGTGACGCGGATCCAGAAGAAGAGCCAGACGACGAAGACGGTCTTGGCCAGGAACCAGAGGACACCGAACAGGGGGGCCCAATTGATGCTGCCCGCCACCGGGTACGGACCGAGCCAGCCGCCGAGGAAGAAGGTGACGAACAACGCCGAGATCGTCACGACGTTCACGTACTCGGCCAGGAAGAACAGCATGAAGCGCACCCCCGAGTACTCGGTGTGG
>QWHP01000093.1 GCA_021404985.1 Actinobacteria bacterium ATB1 | reverse complement strand
TGAGAATGCGCAGCAGGCGCACGTTGCGGCTGTGCCGCTGGGCGCCGCGGAATGCGCGTTCGCTGCCGCCGCCCTGCGCCATGAAGCCGGGCTCGGCGACCTCGTCCGACCGTGTATAGACCATGCGGTTCATGGCACCCTGGCTAGGCTGGACAAAGCGCAGCTATGCGCATCCGACTTCTACGCGCATCGATACCAACGCGCATCCGACATCGAGGCCACAGACGCACCGGACAGGCCGCGGAGAATCGCCGGTATGTCAGTATTCTATGATCCCCTGAGCGAAAAATCCCTACGCCACTAAGACGTTGAATATGGCCTTGAATGGGCGTCGCCGGCGCGGCAGGGCCGAAAATGCCGGTCAGGAGTGCGAAAAAATGTCCTCCGCCGCCCAGCCAGCCAGATCGAGCCGGGCGCGCGTCGGCAGGAACGTAAAGCAGGAGCGGGCCAGTTCGGCCCTGTCCTCCCGCACCAACAGCGTCTCCAGCCGGTCCTTGAGCGCGTGCAGATGCAGAACGTCGGAGGCGGCATAGGCCACCTGCGGCTCGGACAGCGTTTCGGAACCCCAGTCGGACAATTGCTGCTGCTTGGACAAATCGACCCCGAGCAGATCGCGCGTCACGTCCTTGAGGCCATGCTTGTCGGTATAGGTCCGCGCCAGGCGCGAAGCGATCTTGGTGCAGAATACCGGCTCCGGCATCACGCCGAAGGCGTGGAACAGGGCCGCGAGGTCGAAGCGCGCAAAATGGAAAATCTTCAGGATCGACCGGTCGGCGAACAGCCTGGTCAGATTGGGCGCGGCCCGCGCACCTGCCGGAATCTGCACGACGTCGGCACTGCCGTCCCCCGGCGAAAGCTGCACCACGCAGAGCCGGTCGCGATGCGGATCGAGGCCCATGGTCTCGGTGTCGATCGCCACGGCGGTCTTGTAGCGCGAGAGATCGGGAAGGTCGCCGCGATGCAAGCGGATCGTCATTGCTGGTTCGAGCCTTTCGGGCGCCTCTGGCAGGCTAATGTCCGCAGCCGGCCTGTGAGTCCGCCGACGAGGCTGTGATTATCAGTACTGTCGGCGATTGCGCAAGAATCGGCCCGCTCGGCGTATGCAGCGGATCACGACCGCATCCTGTCGTCGCAGCCTGCTATCGAGACTTGAGCCGCGGGACGATTTGTTGCAATCGAAATGCCCCGCCGCCTCGCGGTGGGGCCGATTCTCGCGGGCCCCTCCATCCGGCCCGACCTTCTTGACCAAGCGGAGACGGTAATGCGGTTGGCGGTGCTGGTCCTGTCTGTCCTTTTTCTTGCGGACGCGCCCGCGACGGCCATGGATGCCCGCTTCAAGGCCATGCTCAAGACGCTCGACCCGGAACTGCGGCTGGAACAGGTCTGCGATGCGGAGGCCATGCGCATGATCGGGAAAGACCGCAAGACCTACCGCCCGGACCGTGCGATGATCGGCGCGCTCGCCCGTCCGCAGGTCGACGGCGATACGATCGTCGGCTCGGGCGGCGCCTTCCGCAGCCGGGGCAAATGGTACGGCTTCTCGTTCACCTGCGAGGCCGCATCCGATCGCCTGTCGGTGCAGTCGTTCGATTTCAAGATCGGTGCGCCGATCCCCGAGGAAAAGTGGTCGGCCTACGGATTGTGGTGAGGGGCTCTCGCCCCCGCGCGGCGCAGGAACGACCGCGAAAGAAGAGTGGTGCCCAGGAGAGGACTCGAACCTCCACGGCTTGCGCCACTGGTACCTGAAACCAGCGCGTCTACCAATTCCGCCACCTGGGCAACGCGGCACACATAAGTGCCGCGGTTCGGCCTTGTCAATCGAAGAGGGTTGGTCTCTAACGGCGGCAGTTTTCGACCTGCCTTCGCGACCGCATGGAATAGCCCGATGAGCCTCCAGACCAGCACCGATACCCTCGTTACCATATTCGGCGGCTCCGGCTTCCTCGGCCGTCACCTTGTCCGTGCCTTGGCCCGGCGGCGCTACCGCATCCGGGTGGCCGTCCGCCGCCCGGACCTCGCCGGACACCTGCAACCATTGGGCACGGTCGGCCAGATCCACGCCGTCCAGGCCAATGTCCGCTACCCGGCCTCGATCGAGGCGGCCGTCCGGGGGGCTTCGGTCGTCATCAACTTGGTCGCGATCCTGTACGAGCGCGGGGCCCAGCGCTTCGACGTCGTCCACACCCTCGGGTCAGAGCGGGTGGCGCTTGCCGCGGCCGCCCATGGCGCGCGGGTGATCCATGTCTCGGCGATCGGTGCGGACGAAAATTCCGCTTCGGCCTATGCGCGGACCAAGGCGCAGGGCGAAAAGCTCGTGCTCGCGGCTGATCCCGGCGCCACGATTTTCCGGCCATCAGTCCTGTTCGGGCCGGAGGACGATTTCTTCAACCGCTTCGCCTCGCTCGCGCGCTTTACTCCGGCGCTGCCGCTGATCGGCGGCGGCGAACAGAAGTTCCAGCCCGTTTATGCCGCCGACGTCGCGGAAGCGGTCGCGCTGGCCGTCGACGGCAAGACCAAACCCGGCGCGACCTACGAACTGGGCGGGCCGGAAGTGCGGACCTTCCGCCAGCTGATGGAATACGTGCTTGCGACCACGGGGCGCAAACGGCTGCTGGTACCGGTGCCGTTCGCGCTCGCCCGGCTGCAGGCGATGTTCCTTCAATTCCTGCCGAAGCCACTGCTGACGCCCGATCAGGTCGATCTTCTGCGCTACGACAACGTCGTGTCGGAGGAAGCCGTGCGCGAAGGCCGCACCTTCGCGGGACTGGGCATTGCGCCAACGACGCTGGAAGCGGTCGTGCCGAGCTACCTGTGGCGCTTCCGCAAGGCGGGACAATTCCAGACCGGCCAGGCCTGAAGTTGAGCCTCAGCCGCCGAGCGCAAGCCCGATCAGCCCGAGGGTGCCCACGACCACGCGCCACCATGCGAACAGCGCGAAGCCGTGACGCGTGACGTAGTCGAGGAACGTCTTCACCACGATGAAGCCTATGATGAACGAGCTGACGAAGCCGACGGCGACGATCAGCGTATTGTCGGCCGTCATCTGCCCGTAGCTCTTGTAGAGATCGTAGGCGAAGGCACCCGCCATCGTGGGCATGGCAAGGAAGAAGGAAAACTCCGCCGCCGAACGCTTGTCGGCGCCGAGCAGCATCGCCGAGACGATGGTCGCGCCCGAGCGCGACACACCGGGGATCATGGCAAGACACTGGAACACGCCGATCAGCAGATACATGCCGAGCGTGAACCGCGTCGCATCGTGATAGCGCGGCGACAGGTCGAGCTGGTCGACCCAGAGCAGGATCGCGCCACCCAGGATCAGCGTGAAGCACACGATCCAGGGATTGAACAGCACGCCCTTGATGATGGAATGGGCGGCCGCGCCGACGATCGCCGCCGGCAGAAAAGCCAGCAGCACGCCGAAGATGAAGCGGCGCGGAGCCGGATCGGAGAAGGCACCGATGAAGATGCGCCACAGCCTTGCAAAATAGATCGACAGGATGGCAAGGATGGCGCCGAGCTGGATCAGCACCACGAAGGTCTTGCCGAATTCGTCGTCGGAAAACCCGAAGAAGCGCTCGAGCAGCAGCAGATGGCCGGTCGAGGACACCGGCAGGAACTCGGTCAGCCCCTCGACAATGCCGAGAAATCCGGCCGTGAGCAGATCGGACAACATGATGCTCTCCGGGAAATAATGGATGGTGCCGCGGTAGGGTCCGCGCGGAAGGACGCTAGCTCTAGGTGATTTTACCCGGAACCGGGAGATATCATTTCTGTAAAGTCGCGCGCCCTCAACAGTTTGCCGCTTTTTCGCTTCTTTATAATTTAGCTTCCGGAACGATTCGCCCGCATGCTGACGCTTTTCCATCATCCGGTCTGCCCGCATTCGCGGTTCGCGCGCCTTGTGCTCGGCGAACTCGGCCTCGACGTGCGGCTCGCCGAGGAGCGGTTCTGGGAGCGACGCGACGATTTCCTGATGCTCAACCCGGCCGGCACGACGCCGGTGCTGGTCGAGGAGGGACGGCCCGCGGTTCCGGGCGCGGGCGTCATCGCCGAATATCTGGAGGAGACGCGCGGCGACATGCTGGGCCGTCACCGGCTGATGCCGGGAGACGCCTTCTCGCACGTCGAGGTCCGCCGTCTCATGTCCTGGTTCAACGACAAAATGTTCGACGAGGTGTCCGGCCCGCTGGTGCGCGAGCGCTTCTACAAGCGTCATATGCCGGCCGAGAAAGGCGGCGGGTCGCCGGACACCGAGATGATCCGTGCCGCGCGCACCAATATCCGGTATCATCTGGCCTATATCGGCTGGCTGATCGGCCGGCGCGACTGGCTTGCGGGCGAGCAGATGAGCTATGCCGACCTTGCCGCCGCCGCGCATTTTTCGGTGGTCGATTATTTCGGTGACGTACCTTGGAACGAAGACGAAACGGCGAAGAACTGGTATGCGCGAATGAAGTCGCGCCCCTCGTTCCGTCCGCTCCTGGCGGAAACGGTGACCGGCATCACGCCTTCGGCGACCTACGTCGACCTCGACTTCTGACCACTCGCGGCGGACGCCACACCCAGGCGGACAAGGCCGCCCATCCTGCGTTCGATTCACGACGGGGGAGTGGAGCCTTGATCCGAAATCGTTGCTGATACTCACGTGTGCGGCCGTCCTGCTGCTGGGCGCGTGCGGGGGAGGTGGCGACACGGCAGCACCACGACGACATCGGCGAACACGACCACGACTTCGGGTGCGGCGCGCGAGACCGAGGTCAGCACGTTCTCGCTGGCGAGTGACGTGAACTGCGAGGGCACCGACGTCGAGGTCAAGGCGGAGTGAACGAGTTGCCGCGCCAACTCGGCCAAGATCGAGGTGGACGGGACCTTCGTCGCCGAGGACCTGCCGGCGAACGGGTCGACCGACATCAGGCTGGAGTGCACCGAATCGACACACCGCGTCGTGCTCGAGGTCGTGAGCTCGGACGGGAAGACAGCCGCGGTGGCCCACGAGGTGGCACGGGTGAGGCGGCGAACGTGTCAGCCACCTATGCCACGACCGGGGCGGAGACGGTCGAGCTCGAGGTCGACGGTGAGGCGCCGGGTGCCCAGGCCGGCCTGCCGACCTCCGGCACCGAGAACGTTCCCGACGTCCCGTGTGAAGTGGCGACACACCAGATCACGCTCGTTGCCACGAATGCCTCCGACAGGTCGGCGTGCAGCAGACCCATACGGTCAACGCCCCGTCCGCCTGACGGCCTCTTCGCGACTTCGTCGCTCGCGCACCTGCCGACCGCGGGAAGGAGGCACCCGCCGTCGCCGGCGCTCAGAGAGAGAGGAGCATCCGGATGACGTCGGCGACCTGAGCACGAGTCCCGAGATCGACAGAACCGAGCCGGTGGACGAAACGGCGGCGGCTCACCGAGCGGATCAGTTCGCACTGGACGTAGCTCGTTTCGTCGAGCCCCGTCAGCGGGCCTGCCTCCACCTCGACGTGAAGGGAGAGGCCGCGGCGCCTTGTCGTCAGCGGGGCAACCGCGACGAAGGGAAGGTCGGGACCGAACGTCTGGGGCGGTCCGAGCACGAGCGCGGGGCGATACGCAGCTGGCTCAGCAGGGTATGGCTCCCCGAAGTCGACGAGCCAGATGTCGTCAAGCGACGCCATCGGCCACGGACGTCGACTCTCCCTCGGCCAGGTATTCCTCCCAGGCGGCGGGATCTCGCTGCAACTCGTCGATCTCGCGGGCGACCTGTTCACCGAACTGCTGGCGGCGGAGGGCCTCTGCTGCGGCACGGACCGTGGCGATCAGGGAGGATCCCGACTTGCGGCTCAGCGCGACGAGCTGGGCGTGGGTGTCCGTGTCGATACGTATGGTCGTGGTAGCCGGCATCTGTTCAGCATACGAAGTGTATGCGCTCTTGTCTACGTTCGGGGGGGAGCGCAGGCGCACCCTTGCTGCCGCAGCTCCCGGTGTGGTCGTGACACCCGTCGTTCGTGACCTTGCGCACTTGGGGCCCTCGGCACCGGCTCCGTGACCTCGTTGCCGAAGGCGCGATCACGTCGCCGTCGACCCGTGGGGGTCTGAGGAACAGTGCGTCGTCTGGCCGCACTCGCGACCATCGCGTTCGCCGTCCTGGCTTGCGGTCTGCCCGCCGGCGCGGCGCCCGCCACCTGGCCGGAGGTGGAGCCGGTCCCCGACGGCTTCCAGTGGGGCGTCGCGATCTCGGGATTCCAGGCAGAGGGCTCGGCGCCCGACAGCAACTGGTCACGCTATTCCGACGAGGAGAACTTCCTGATCCCAGACGTATACGGCGACGCGGCCGACTTCCGGCACCGCTACCGGGACGACGTCCGTCTCGCCGACGAGATGGGCGTACACACCTTCAGGTTCAGCGCCGAGTGGGCACGCATCCACCCCGAACCCGGCGTGGTCGACGAGACCGAGCTCGCCTACTACGACGATCTCGTCGCCGCCCTGCACGAGGCGGGTACCACACCGATGATCACGCTCGACCATTGGGTGTATCCGGGCTGGCTCGCCGACCCCGGCGGCTGGTCGACCCCCGAGGCGGGATCGCTCTGGCTCGAACACACCCGCCGAGTCGTGAGTCGATACGCAGGTCAGGGAGTCCTCTGGGTCACCTTCAACGAGCCGAGGTACTACACGGTCCTCGACACTGTCCACGGCCTGAAGTCACCCCTGGACGCGCAAGATGCAGCGGGCGCTCGTCGACACGCACCGCAGGGCATTCGACCTCATCGCCAGCCTCGATCCCGGCGCCCTCGTCAAGAGCAACCTCGCCCACACGCCGCCGCCCATGCCGCCGGAGGACCTCCGCTTCGTCGAACAGGTTCTGGACAAGCTCGACTATCTCGGTGTCGACTACTACTACGGCCTCAGCCTCGACAACCTCACGGGTGCGTTCTCGTTCCTGGGGCACTGGGTGATCCGCCCGCAGCCTGACGGCCTCTGCGAGGTGCTCCTCATGTACAGCCGGCGGTACCCGAACTGCCGCTCTACATCGTCGAGAACGGGATGGCGACCGACAACGGCAAACCCCGCACCTACCCCTACACGCGGGCCGACTACATGCGGGACAACGTCTACTGGATCCAGCGGGCGATCGCCGATGGGGCCGACGTGATCGGCTACAACTACTGGAGCCTCGTCGACAGCTACGAGTGGGTCAACTACCGGGCCCGCTTCGGCCTGTACCGCGTCGACGTGAAGAACGACCCGACGCTCCAACGCAGGGAGACCGACGGGGTCGGCGCCTACCGCGCGGTCATCGACGCGGGCGGTGTGCCCGAGGGGTATGCGCCGACTATGCGTCCGGCGTTCTGCTCGTTCGCGAACCTCCCGGGCACGTGCACTCTCGAGCGCCTGCTCGGCAGGCCAACCTGACCCGGACCCCGACGACGGCTCCCGCCGCCGGCCTCTCCGGTCAAGGCTCCCGGACGCGCACGGCTCCGTTCATGGCGCGCCTGGCGTCGGTGAGCTCGACGTACGTGTCGTCGGTGATCGTCACGACGCCGAAGTTGTTGTTCTCGCCGTCGCCCCGTCCCGACGCGGGCTGGTCCATCCACTGGAACCAGTGCGCGCCGACCACGAACGGCCTGTCATAGAGCTCGTTCGTGAAATGGCTGTAGTACGCGGCGCGCTCTGCCTGCGTGCGCAGGATCGCGTACCCGGGCGGCATCCAAGACGGCGGACCGTCCGGCACGTAGGCGCGGTACGAGTACTCGGTGATCAAGACCGGCTTGGCCGTCGCGCCGTAGAGGGCGTCGAGGTCGCCCCATGGGTCGTCGAGGAAACTGAAGCCCTCGTTCGGGAAGAGGAGGTCCATGACCGGGACGAGTTCGGGCACGAAGTGGTAGCTGTTGGTGGTAGCTGTTGATCGAGAGGACGTCGACATACGGCGCGGCGGCAGCCATCACCGACAGGGGGGTCATGACCGAGATGAAGCGTGACCCGAGGACCAGGACGTCCGGGGCGTCCGCCCGGATCGCGTCGTGCACGACGCAGTGGTACCGGGCCGAGGCCTCGTCCACGAAGGACTTGCGGTCGGCACGCTGCGCCGCCGTCTCGAAGATGCGGCCGAGCGGTCCCGGGATCCACGATCGCGTCGAAGTTCTGGAGGTCGTCGAAGTCCGCAAGGTGCGTCCCCCACGCCGCGTTGAAGGCTGCGACGTCGCCTTCGTAGCGGTCGGACAGGTGCGCCTGCAGGGCTACCTTGCCCGTGGCCCCCGCCGGCAGGATCGTCTGCGCAGCCCTGCACCTCGGCGGTTTCGGCAGCGGCCTCCTCATCGAACGCAGGATCCCAGAAGTCGCGGATGGGCTTCACCGCCCACGCGATCCAGCCGGCCGGAGCGGACGCGGTCTAGGTCTCGCCGAGGGTGTTGAACCTCCAGTCGGCCATGCGGTCTACGGCGGCGTCAACCCACGCTTCCTCCGTGCCGTACTTGGCGATGACGGCGTCGCGGTCGGGACTTGTGCCCTCCGCAGGGGCGTAGTCGCCGTCCGGGGTCACATGGTCGATGCAAGCCGACCAGAGGCCGTGGCCGTCGGGTGTGATGAACCACCAGACCCCGTCGATCGGCTCGACGCGGAAGCGGTCCGTTGCAGTGGCCTCGACCGACAGGAGCCCTCCGTACGCATCGAACTCGGGAACCGCCGCAGACGGCGGAGAGGTCCGAGTCGCCCTGACACCCGGATAGCACCCCGCCGCGAGGAACACGAGTACGACCAGTGAGTGCAGCGCCTGTTGCCACGAGCCTCCCGGTCGCTCCCCCACGAGCCTGCTGCCCAATGCGGAAAACTCCAGGAAGCGCCTGTGCCGGGTATACCCGGCCCGGCGTCGCGTCGGGATTGGCTGCGGGACGACCCGGAGAAACCTGCTGAGCAACCCGTTCTCGACAACTCGGATTGATCCGATACCGCGCAGGCCAGCGACCCGTCCGCGGCGAATGGACAGGCGACAGGCCATCAACCATCCCGAACGATTCCGCAGGAGAAAGACGTGCAAGCGTCCTCGAGTGGGCACTATCCGAGAGAGCCCCAATACATCGTCTCCGGAGAGCTCCGGCAAGCCTGCCTGGAGGCACTCAAGGAACTCCTCGAGAAGCGGCGTTTCGGATCCATGGTCTCCTCCGGCCTCACGGTCTTCGTCACGGGATCTCACAGAGAGACCCTCTGAGCAGCGCGCGAGACACCCCGGTGGATTCAGGCTCCACGGCAGCCAACTGGGCGTACGTCCTCGTCTTCTTTCAGGGTCTGTTCTGGCCCGCGTGGATGGTCGACGAAGGGTTCGCAGTGCTCAACGCCTGAGTCGCGCCCTGCGGGTGCGGCCGGGCCCAGGCTGCCGGATCGCCAGCGCGGAGCAGGTATGGCCTCGCGAGGCCGCCCACGCGTGGAGTCAGTTGCCTGGGCGAGCGCGAGCGCTTCCAGCTCGCCACGCGCGGTCACGTTGCGCTTGTACAGCGGGCTCATCGGGGTGTCGGCCAGGACCCTGGAAAGCCCGACCAGATCGTCGATGCCGGGTGGACGGCTCCCTTCAGCGGCGAGGAACGCGTACTCGTTCGTCACACCGACCAGACTGCGGTTCGCTGTCTTGGCGAAGTGAGCGACACCCATCGAGCGGATCTCGATGTCGACGAAACTCGTTTCGAGGCCGTGCGCTTCCAGGACGCGACGCAGCCAGTCGGGGAAGCGGCGAGCGAGCGAGCGGGCGGGAGCGAGTGGCATGAACACCGGCAGGAGGGTGCGCTCGTTCACGAAGAGGGCGACTTGGGGTTTCCAGAACAGGGCCGTCGCGTACCAGTTGCCGAGGGCCGTGCAGGGCTGCACAGGCTCCTCTATGGGTTGCTTCACGCGGTCGAGGAGCTTCCTCGTGGCGTGGATCGTGTAACCGGCGGTCGTGGTCATGTGGGCACTTGCCGTCCCGGCGCGGGGGTGTGGTTCGCCTCAGTATCCCCGTTCGGCCCCTCGAGCCCCTTGGCGACGTGGATTTGCGTGCTGGGGTGGAATCGGCGCGCCATGGCGGCGATGCGGTCGGCGGCACGCCCGGTGACCATACGGCGCAGGCAGGAGCAGCTACCAGCACTCGGGCGGCGACTCGGGGCGACGGTGCCCTGGCGATCTTCGGCAGGCGCGCTTTCCTGTCCGGGGACACCTCGGTGGTAGCTGCTGGGAGTCCGTGCGTACCTTGGAGTATCCGTGCACAGGCCGCTGTAGGCGGGCGCCACCCGAAGGTCGTACCGTGGGGATCCTGATCACGAGACAGCCGGAATACGAGAGCGATGCCGAGCAGGCGGCCGTGGAGGCGCTCGTCGCGCAGCTTCCCGACGACTGGCACATCGCCCACGGCGTCGGCTGGACGACCCGTGATCGCTCGGGCCGGCAGGTGTCGGGCGAGGCGGACGTGATCGCGCTCTCCACCGACGGCATCTGTGTCGCCGAGGTGAAGGGCGGCCGAATCGAACGTCGCGGCACGCAATGGCTTTCGATCTCACGCACCGGGCAGTCACACCCGATCAAGGATCCGGCCCGGCAGGCGCTGCGCTCGAAGAAGCGGCTCGAGAAGAAGGTCCGAGAGCTCGGCATCGCCCGCAACGCGGTCTTCTGTCATGCGGTGATCTTCCCGGACTGCAGTGCCGACCTAGCGCAGCTCGGTATGGACCTCGACGGCGGCGTCCTCGTCGACGGCGAAGACATGCCCGCACTCGGGAAGGGCGTTGTCGACCTCGTGCATGCGAAGGACGCCCGGCCGATCCGTCCCGCCGATGTCGAGACGCTCTGTCGCCTCCTCGAACCGGACTGGTCCCTCGGCGGTGACATCGGCATCGCCATCGACAGGGAACGTGAGGAGGCAGCCGAGCTCACCGAGCAGCAGCACCGCACCCTCAAGGGTCTGCTCGCCCAGACCCGTGCGGTGGTCGAGGGTGGGCCCGGCACGGGAAAGTCGCTTCTCGCCATGCGCTTCGCGGCCGAGCAGGCGAGGGACGGACGGCGGGTTCTCTACGTCTGCTACAACCGCCCACTCGCCGAGCACCAGCAGGCCCTGGCTGCCCGCGCAGCCCTCCCGAACCTGTGCATCTCGACGTTCCACGAGCTGTGCGAGACGTGGGCGACGACAGCGGGGATCCATCCCGGCCCGAAGCCCGAGCGCGGCGACCGTGAAGCACTCTCCGCATGGTTCACCGGCCTCGTCGACGGCGTGTGCGAGAACGTGGCCGTAGGCGACAGCTTCGACACGATCGTGATCGACGAGGGCCAGGATTTCGGCCAGGACTGGGTCGACCTGCTGAGCGTCGCCCTCACCGACCCGGACCGTGCGGGAGGCCTGTACCTCTTCCTCGATCCGTCCCAGCGCATCTACGACAACGGCCCTCTACCAGACCTCCCGGACGCGATCCACTGGCCCCTCGGCCGCCAGCTCCGCACCTCGGCCACCCTCGCCCGCTCCATCGCCGAGTTCCTCGGTGACCCCGAGCCGGACGTCGGCATCGAAGGCGGATACCCCCTCGAGATCGTCGAGATCGACAGCCTCGACGACACCCCGAAAGCGCTCGGCGCCCTCCTTCACAAGCTCGTTCGCGAACGCGGCGTCGCGCCGCACGACATCGTCGTCCAGACCGGAGTTGCTGCCGCCCGCAGCAGGCTGTGGGGCAGGCGCCTCGCCAACCTCACCCTCGCCGGCCGCAACCCCGACTCGTACCATTCGCCCACCGACCTCGCACACGACGAGGTCCGCGTCGAGACCATCCACCGCTTCAAGGGTCTCGAGACCCCGGCCACGATCCTCTGCGAGCTCGACCCCCACACCAAGACCGACCTGCGCACCCTGATGCGCATCGGTCTGTACCGGGCGCAGACGTATGCTGCCGTGGTCGTGACGCCTGAGGTCGTCTCTGCCCTACATCGTCACCGGGGGCTTGTCGCGTGATCATGTTGCCCCAGCCAACTGGGACGAGTCGGGACGATTCGCGGTCCGGCGCGATAGGCGATGTGCGAGCCAGCTCGATCCCGGCACGGGTAGGCGTGAGCCCGTAGTTTCTCGAACCGTGGAGGAGCTGCCGCAAGGTCTGTACGAAGTACTCGTAACGGAGGGCCTGAAGGCTCGCCTCGACGCGCTCGCGGATTCATTGTCGTCCGAGGAACGAGCCCTGCGTGTTGCAGAGGCCCCCGATCGGATCGCGTGGCACCTCAGCCGTGAGATCGAGCGTGCCCTCTGTGCTGTCAGTGAAACAGATCGAGTCGGGGTCGGAATCGAGGTGGCCCGTGCGCTGCTCGACCGGCTGGGCGAACTGGTCGAAGTCGACCCCTCGACTGCGCCGGTCGATCCGGCGACGGTGCTCCACGCCATCCTCGGCCGGCGACCGGATGGCAGCCCCGAAGCGATCGCCGAGCCCCTGATCCCATTGCTCGACACGACACTTCTCACGAACGCGCCGGGCGAGCCGAACCTCTGGAACCAGTTGCGCTCCGAGATCGAATCGGCCGACCGCATCGATGTCGTGATGGCCTTCATCCGACGCAGCGGAATCGCTCCTCTGCTCGATGCGCTCCGGCACCACTGTGGGCGGGACCGACAGCTCCGGGTGCTGACGACGACCTATACCGGGTCCACTGAGAAGGCCGTCCTCGAGCAACTCGTGGATCTTGGTGCCGACGTCCGAGTGTCCTACGACCTCACCACGACCCGCATGCACGCAAAGGCGTGGGTGTTCCACCGATACTCAGGCTTCTCCACTGCTTACGTCGGCTCGTCGAACCTCACTCACTCGGCCCAGGTGACGGGTGTCGAGTGGAACGTGCGGGCCTCGGCCGCCCGCAATCCTGATGTGATCGCCAAGTTCGGCGCCGTGTTCGAGAGCTACTGGTCGGGTGGCGACTACCTCCCCTACGACAGCGCGCGCTTCGACGAAGAGCAGGAGCGTATCGGTCGAACCGACTCCGGTCCGCGCGTGATCCTCAGCCCGATCGAGTTGCGACCGTTCCCCTTCCAGGACCGTCTCCTCGAGCTGGTCGAGGTGTCCCGCCAGCGTGGGCACCACCGCAATCTGCTCGTCTCCGCCACGGGTACCGGCAAGACAGTGATGGCTGCGCTCGACTACGCCAACCTGCGGGCTCAGCTCGACCGGTCCCGACTGTTGTTCATCGCGCACCGCGAGGAGATCCTCGATCAGAGCTTGGCCACGTTCCGCCACGCCCTGCGTGACCCGTCTTTCGGAGAGAAGTGGGTTGGTGGTGCTCGCCCGTCGCGATTCGAGCACGTGTTCGCGTCGATCCAGAGCCTCAACGCTTCAGGATTGGATGCGCTGGCCCCCGACCACTTCGACGTGGTGATCGTGGACGAGTTCCACCACGCCGCGGCTGCTTCGTACGAGCGGGTGCTCGACCATCTCGACCCGGTCGAGCTGCTCGGGCTGACAGCCACGCCCGAGCGCAGTGACGGGTTGCCGATCCTGGATTGGTTTGGCGATCGCATCGCGGCCGAGCTGCGCCTGTGGGATGCCATCGACCAGCAGCACCTCGCTCCGTTCCTCTACTTCGGCATCCACGATGGTCTCGACCTGACCGACATCCCCTGGCGGCGGGGACGGGGCTACGAGATCGAGGCGCTCACCAACCGGTACACGAGCTCTGACGCCTGGGCCCGGCTCGTCGTAAAGCAGGTCGACGACCACGTCGACGTCGCCAAGATGCGCTGCTTGGGGTTCTGTGTGAGCATCGAGCACGCCCGGTTCATGGCTCGTCACATCTGGGGTGACAGCCCGCGGGACGACCGAGAGACTGCCCTGCGAGACCTTGCCGCCGGCGAAGTCAAGGTGGTGTTCTCCGTAGACCTGTTGAACGAAGGCATCGACGTCCCCAACGTTGACACTGTGCTGATGCTGCGCCCGACCGACAGCCCGGTGCTGTTCCTCCAGCAACTCGGCCGGGGGCTCCGCAAGGCCAAGGACAAGGCGTACTGCACCGTGTTGGACTTCGTCGGCACCCACCGCAAAGAGTTTCGCTTCGACCGCCGCTACCGGGCGCTGCTCGGCGGCACCCGCCGCGACGTCGAGCGGGCCGTGCGGATGCAGTTCCCGTTTCTTCCCGCGGGCTGCAACATGCAGCTCGACGAGAAGTCGACCGAGGTCGTGTTGCGCAGCCTGCGCGAGGCCATACCTTCGCAGTGGAAGGCCAAGGTCGACGAGCTGCGATCCCTGCGCCGAGAGCGGCCCGGCATCGCCCTGGCGGAGTACTTGGATGAGGCCGGGCTCGACCTCGAGGACATCTACGCCAACTCGCACAGCTGGTCCGACCTGGTCGAGACGGCCGGCGGGACCGTGTTACCCGCCGGACCCGAGGAGCGTGTCCTCCGCCGGGCCGTCGGCCGGCTCCTCCACATCGATGACGCCGATCGCATCGCCACCTACCGAGCTCTGTTGGCAGGCGAGCGTCCACGGGTCGAGACCCTGCCGGAGAGGACGAGGCGCCTCTTGCACATGCTTGTCGCGTCGCTCGCCGACCAGGCCCTGGCGAAGGACATGTCGCTCCAGAACGCGGTCGACCTCGTCTGGGCCCACCCCCAGGTGATCGCGGAGCTGGCTGAGCTGTTCGGGCTGCTCCACGGGCGGATCGACCATCTCCACCAACCACTCAAGACACACCCCGACGCGCCGCTCCAAGTCCATGCCCGCTACAGCCGCATCGAGATTCTCGCCGGCATGGGCCTCGGCAGCGACGGATCCAAGATTCCTGCCTGGCAGAGCGGCGTCTATGAGGCGAAACCCCCCGTCAAAGCCGAGCTGCTCGCGTTCACGCTCGCAAGAGCAGCGGCGGCTTCTCGCCCACCACCCGATACCGCGACTACGCGATCAGCCGGACCCTCATCCACTGGAAAGCCAGTCGATCACCCGTGAGGACAGCCCCACCGGCTTGCGGCACCGGCACCACGAGCGGGATGGCCGCGCCATCCTCTTGTTCGCCCGTCTCCGTGCCGACGACCGGGCGTTCTGGTTCCTCGGGCCGGCCACCTACCGGAGTCATGTGGGCGAGAAGCCAATGGCCATCACGTGGGAACTCGACGTGCCTCTCTCCGGCGATCTCTACGCCGCGTTTGCGGCGGCAGTGGCATAGGAGCTTCCAAGGCTGCGTGGACCTTTCTGGCGGACTGGGCCTCAGCGCGGGCGAGTGGTGGCCGGGGCCGGGGAGGCGATTCCGCGGCATCCGGATGGCGGGTGGTGTCGCAGCCGGATGCTAGTATCGAACATGTGTTCGAGCCTAGGGGGTTGTTGTGGAGCCGACCATGCCAATCGAGGATCAGCGTCCGTTGGAGGTGATCGAGCACGAGATCACCGAACTTGCAGCTCACATCTATGCGGCGACGTGCCGCTGGTTGCTGCTCGTCGCCGAGTTCGACCGGCGTATGGGTTGGGCGACGTGGGGTGCGAAGTCGTGTGCGCACTGGTTGAACTGGCGGTGCGGGATCAGTCTCGTCACCGCCCGTGAGCAGGTGCGGGTGGGACGGGCATTGGAAGATCTGCCCCAGATCCGTGAGGCGTTCGGGCAGGGCCGGTTGAGCTACAGCAAAGTCCGGGCACTCGTGCGTGTCGCGACCGCCGCGAACGAGGAGGTGCTCTTGGAGACGTCGCGGTATCTGTCGGCGTCCCAGCTCGAGCGGGTCGTGCGGGGTATGCGTCAGGTGCTCGAGGCCGAGGAGCTCTCGTCTGGGGAGCGGGCACAGCGGCGGTCCGAGCGTCGCCGGTTGCGCTGGCACTGGGACGAGGAAGGGTTCCTGTGTGTGTCGGGACGTCTGGTACCTGAGGACGGCGCGCGGTTCGTGAAGGCGATCCGTGCGGCACGGGTCGAGACCGAGCATGTCACGTGTGGGATCGGAGGCGGCGTAGGCGCCGGCGATTCCGCCGTATCGCCGGGAGGGCTGGGAGGCTTCGAGGTGGAGCCGTGGGAGCGTCGCGACGCGGACGGGCTCGTCGCGATCGCCGAGTCGTACCTGGCGCACGGCCCGGCTTCGGTTCAGGGACCTGCGGCGACCCAGGTCGTCGTGCACACCCGTGTCGGTACGAGTGTCGCTGCCGGCGATTCTGCGCTCGAGGACGGGCCGGACCTCCCCGCCGAGACCGCTGAGCGCCTCGCCTGTGACGCAACTGCGATCGAGATCCGCGAGGACACCGATGGGACGCCTCTGGATGCCGGACGGCGCACCCGTAGGGTTCCCACTGCCCTGCGCCGCGCGCTCGCAGTTCGGGACGGGACGTGCAGGTTCCCTGGCTGCACG
>QWHP01000565.1 GCA_021404985.1 Actinobacteria bacterium ATB1 | reverse complement strand
TTCGTGGAACCCCCTCGGCCCTGCGTGCCGCGTAGAGGCGAACGTGAGGTGCGTAACGTATCTCGGAGAGGATCTCGGCACTGGGGTGGCCGGCCGCGATTCGCGCCGCGACTGGTGCGGGGACGGCGAGGACCGCTGCGTCGAAGGTCAGAGTCTCCGAAGCCGTGGTGACGGCGACTCCGTGCCCGCTGGTTTCGACGGTCTCGACCCGGACACCCGTTCGGGCGTCGAGTGTCGCAGCGAGTCGCTTCCATGGGGCGTCCATGCCGCCCTCGACCTGGAAGAAGGAGCCGGTCGAGATGGTCCGCAGCCAGGAGCGGACCAGCGCGCCGGACATCTCTTCCAGCCGCGAGAAGAAGGGGCCCTCGAAGGTCGGTCGGATGACGTTCTCCATCGCTGCCCGGCCCGCGGGTGCGAGTGCGTCGAGTGCGGGGACTGTGTCCCACCTCATGTCGACATGCAGGTCCCCGCGCTGGGTGAGGAGGAGCGACGCCATGTAGGCCAGCAGGCGGACTTTGTCCGAGGCCGCGAGGAGGTCTGTCTTCAGGATGCGTCCCAGGGAGTTCGGGGTGGGGTGGAGCGCACCGTCGAGGAGGAGATCACCGCCGCCGCGCAGAGGCATCGGCCGGAGACCGCCGGCTTCTCGGAGCTCTGCGAAGAGCCGCAGGGTTTGGGGATAGAAGGACGCCAGCCATCCCGCTCCCGTGTCGGACCAGTGGTTCTCGCCGAAGTGCTCGCTGTGGGTCCTACCTCCCGCGACCTCCTCGGCCTCGAGGACTGTCACGCCGTGGCCCTGCCGGCGAAGCGCGTGGGCAGCGGTGAGGCCGGCCGGGCCCGCTCCGACGACAGCTACTCGCACGGGGAACGTCCTCCCTGTCAGACCTCGGGGAGCGCCCGTGGCGCGCCAGTATGGGACGTCAGGTCATCGCTTCGAACGTGATCTCGGCTCGCTCGATCACGCCTTGGGGGTTCACGAAGTTGGGCAGGTCCTCGCATGATGCCGTTCCCTCGATCTTGTCGTCGTCGACCTCGATCCGAACATCAGTGCACTGTGTGTGGAGAGCATCCGGGTATCGCTCGGCATCCTCGAAGCCCAAGTCGACGCGGATGAACGCATCCTCGACCTCCGGCTCCGTTCCCGCCTTCCACGTGATGTAGAGGCCCTGGCCGGCATCGTCCGCGAAGCGGAGCTCACCCTCGTCCGCCGGGTCGTAGGACGACTCGTCGGGTACGAGGGGCGCCACGATGGTCGTGGGCTCCAGATCGCCCCCACTGGCCTCGATCGTGCCCTCTCCGGTGGCGAGTTCGACCGGCTCGGGCGACGTCGTGGTCGTCTGTCCGTCCGAATGGGTCGTCGGGGAGGTCTCGTCGGAATCGCCGCACGCGGCGACGAGGAGGACGAGAAGGGTGGACGCGCAGAGAGCCGCCAGCCGCCGGGCACGTTCGAATCGTGATGGCATTCGTCTCCCTGCGAGTGACAGATGTCCGGTGGAGCCGAGCAGAATCGAACTGCCGACCTCTTGCATGCCATGCAAGCGCTCTACCAACGGAGCTACGGCCCCCGGCACCCGAGGGTGCGGCCCGCCATTGTAGCGCCGCCCTTCTCGCGATCCGATAGCCCTCACAACGTCCCTCCC
>QWHP01000092.1 GCA_021404985.1 Actinobacteria bacterium ATB1 | reverse complement strand
CGAGCGCGCGACGCAGTGCGGCCAGACCGTAGGCGAGTCGCGACTTGATGGTGCCGATGGGCGCGCTCAAGGCGCCGGCGATCTCGGGCAGTGTCATGCCTTCGAGATAGTGCATCCGGATCACGATCTGCCCCCCGGGCGGAAGGCCGGGTGAGGGGAGGCGAGCCGGCAGCACTCGACGTGAGGACCCCCGAGGAGGAGCCCTCAGCAGGATCCGGCAAGGGCAACAAGCCGGTGTCGCTGAGATGACCAGACCCAAAGTCAAGCGGCCACGCTCGCGTCGCGGCGAAGGCGACAAGCTGCGTGAGGAGATCCTCGACGCCACCGAGGCTCTCCTCTCCCAGACGGCAGACCGGCGCGCCGTGTCCATCCGAGCCGTTGCGGACGCGGTAGGTGTCACCGCTCCGTCCATCTACCGCCATTTCCCCGACAAACGTGCCCTCCTGATGGCGGCTTGCCAGCGCCACTTCGACGACCTGCAGCAGCGCCTCGAGAAGATGGCGAGCGTCGCCGAAGGGCCGATCGACGCCCTGCGAGAGACAGGACACGCTTACCTCGACTGGGGTATGGACAACCCGGAGGAGTACCGGATCATGTTCATGACGCGCCCGGAATCGGATGCGGTGACGGACGGCGAGGAGATGGACTACTCCGACACGATCGGGCCGGGGACGGCATTCGGTGCCCTCATCTCGATGATCGACACCGGTCTGCAAGCAGGGGAGATCCGTGCTGATAGGAACATCTTCGACGTCGCCATCGCGGTCTTCTCCTTGGTACATGGTGTGACCTCCCTTGCGATATCGAACGACCCGCAGTTCTTCCCTCGCACGGATGCCCACCGCACGCTCGACCTGCTGATGGACTGGACGTTCGCCGGGCTCGCTCCCGCAGGATTGGATTCCTAACCGGCAACCGATGGTCAGGCCCGTCTCGAAGGGGTGGATACATCAGTCGCACCGACCAGGAGACGAGATGGCCACCCTCACGGCAGAACTGGAGCAGGAGCCTTCCCCCGGCCGGGAGGAGCTCGGAGACACGCTGCGGCTCCTCGTCGACTCGGGATTCGCGTCCGACGACGAGGACGCCCACTTCCTGCTCGAGATGGGCGTGGTCCACATCGACCTGCTCTCCGATGGGGACTGGCTCGTGAGGGTGTGTGGCCGCCAGACACTGGTGAGGGGTGCCTCCAACCCCCGGATCTGACACTGAATCCCGGTGCCCTGGATGGCGCCGGACTGGCAGTATGCGGCGGTGGAAGATTGGCAAGCCTCAGGGTCGGATGACACCTCGAATGTCACATCGGATGGCATCTCGGATGTCGACGAGGTGCTCATGCGCCGAGCACTCGAGCTTGCATCGGAGTCGAGAGAGATCGTGTCGCCGAACCCGATGGTCGGGGCCGTGGTGGTAGATGCCTCCGGTGCCATCGTCGGGGAGGGCAGCACCCTTCCGGGCCGGCATGCGGAACCGGTCGCCCTCGACGCGGCCGGTGACAGGGCGAAGGGCGGAACGCTCTATGTCACCTTGGAGCCGTGTCGGCACCACGGCCGGACTCCTCCCTGCACCGAGGCTGTCATCTCTGCCGGAGTGCGACGCGTGGTGGTCGCACAGACCGACCCCGACACACGGGTAGCTGGAGAGGGCCTCGGAGACCTCAGACTAGCCGGACTGGAGGTCGATGTCGGACTGCTCCGAGGTGAAGCCGAGAGGCAGCTCGAGGCCTACCGGCAACACAGGACGACGGGTCGCCCGTTCGTGGTGGTCAAGCTGGCTCTCACGGTGGACGGGCGCACGGCAGCGCCGGACGGGACCTCGAGGTGGATCACCGGAGATGCCGCCCGGGCCGATGCCCACGAGCTGCGGCGCCGCTCCGACGCGATCCTCGTCGGCTCGGGAACCGTCCTCGCCGACGATCCGAGGCTCACCGTGCGCAACGATCCCGTGCCGCCGCGCCAACCCGTACGGATCGTGCTCGACCGCAGGGGGCGGGTTCCCGCGGGCGCCGCGCTCTTCTCCGGGGACGGCGAAGTCGTCGTGTACACGGGCGATCCGGCAGCGGAGGCTCTGGCGGGCTGGAGGGCTGCGGGCGCAGCCGTGGTCGAGGTTCGAGATCCCCAGCCCCTTCACCCGATCCTGCGGTCGCAGGCGGCGACGACGCACGCCCGGCGCTCGCGGGCCCTGCTGCCGGGTCGATCGACGCCTTCACTCGGCTCGACCTCGAGGCAGTCACTCGTCTGGACGCCGATATGCGCCTTGACTACCGTCCCCGTCCATGAGCGCCAAGGACACGCCTCCCACCACTGACTTCGGTGCGCCGATCGTCGCCGGCCCGTTCGAGAAGATGGACGAGGCGAAGACCTGGATCGCAGAGTCCGAGCAGACCGGTCTCGACATCTACTGGGAGTCGTCCGTCTGGTATGTGCACGGCCCGATGGAAAGTGCTGGTGAGGCCCCCCCTCTGACAACCTACGGTGCATAGAATCGAGACGCATGTTCACAGGCATCGTCGCCGAGGTCGGCAAGGTCACGGGAATCGAGCACAACGGGCCCGGCAAGAGGATCGAGATCAGATCGAACGGCGCGCTGGCGGATGCCGCGGTAGGCGACTCGATAGCCGTGAACGGCTGTTGTCTGACCGTGACCGGAAGGTCCGAGAGCGCGTTTTCGGCGGATGTCATGTCCGAGACCCTCCGTGTGACGTCGCTGGACGACCTGTCCGTGGGCTCCGAGGTCAATCTCGAACGGCCAGTGCCCGTCAACGGGCGCTTCGACGGGCACGTCGTGCAGGGCCATGTCGACGGCGTGGGCACGATCAGGCAGTTGGACGTGGAACCAAATGCCACGGAGGTCGTCGTCGAGGTACCCGAGCCCCTCCTCAGGTACTGCATACCGAAGGGCTCGATCACGATGGACGGCATCTCCCTCACTGTCGTGGAGGTGGACGACGATCTTCGTACCCTGTCCGTCTCGATCATCCCGCACACCTGGGAGAACACGAACCTGCACGCGCGGAAGGTCGGGGACAGGGTGAACCTCGAAGCCGACGTCCTGGCCCGCTACGTCGAGCGGCTCAGGACATCCGCAACGCCAAGATGATCGTCGTCGTCGACGACGCCGATCGTGAGAACGAGGGCGACCTCGTCGTAGCTGCCGAGGTCGTCACGCCGGAGTCGATCAACTTCATGGCGACGCACGCTCGGGGCCTGATCTGCACCCCACTCACGGCGGAGCGTCTCGACGCCCTGCACATCCCCCCGATGGTTGCAGAGAACACCGACACGCACGAGACCGCCTTTTGCGTGGCCGTCGACCACAGGTCGACGCCATCGGGAGTGACGGCGGCGGACCGAGCGAAGACAGTCCAGGCCCTGATCGACCCGGCGAGCAAGCCGGAGGACTTCCGTCGACCGGGGCACACGTTCCCACTGCGCGCCGTGGAAGGCGGCGTTCTGCGCCGGGCCGGACACACCGAGGCTTCCGTCGACCTCGCACGCATGGCGGGCCTCGCGCCCGGTGCAGTCATCTGCGAGATAATGGGCCAGGACGGGACCATGTCCCGCCTGCCCGAGCTCACCGAGTTCGCGAAGACGCACGGTCTCAAGCTCGTGACCATCGCAGACCTGATCCGCTACAGGCGTCAGTCCGAGCGCCTGACCCTCCGCGTGGGCGACGAACGCATCGCGACCGAGTTCGGCGAGTTCCGGTGCGTCGTGTACCGCAGCATCCTCGACGACGTGGAGCACCTGGCCTTCGTGCGTGGTGACGTGGCAGGTGAGGAGAACGTTCTGGTCCGCGTTCACTCGGAGTGCCTCACCGGTGACGTCTTCGGGTCGCAACGCTGCGACTGCGGACCTCAGCTCCGCGAGGCCCTGAGGCTGGTCGCCGAGGCCGGGAAGGGTGTCGTCCTCTACTTCCGGGGCCACGAGGGACGCGGCATCGGTCTCATGCACAAGCTGAAGGCCTACACGCTGCAGGACGCGGGACGGGACACCGTCGAGGCGAACCTCGAGCTCGGCTTCCCGGCCGACCAGCGCGACTACGGCATCGGCGCGCAGATCCTCAACGACCTCGGGGTCACGACGATGCGCCTCCTGACCAACAACCCGCACAAGCGTGCCGGCATCGAGGGCTATGGTCTACGCATCGTCGAGCGAGTCCCGCTCGTGGTCGAGTCCAACCCCGAGAACGTCAGGTACCTGCAGACGAAGCAGGCCAAGCTTGGCCATCTGCTCGACGGGCTCGACACGAGTGCTCTGCCCGAACCAGGAGGACCAGGTGCCAAGGGTGATCGAAGGCAAGCTTGACGCCGGAGGGCTGCGCTTCGGTGTCGTCGCGTCCCGGTTCAACTCGGCGATCGTCGACCAGCTCGTCTCTGGCTGTTGCGACCTGCTGCGCCGTCACGGCTGCGAAGACGACGACATCACGGTCGTATGGGCTCCCGGGGCCTTCGAGCTGCCGCTGCTCGCGCTCGAGCTCGCTGAGACCGGAACGGTCGACGCCGTCATCTGCCTCGGTGTCGTGATCCGCGGAGCGACCGACCACTACACGTACGTCGCCGGCCAGGCGGCAGCAGGTGTCGCCGATGTCGCGCGGGCCACCCGTGTCCCCGTCATCTTCGGGATCCTCACGACGGACACGATCGAGCAGGCTGTCGAGCGCGCCGGCACGAAGGCGGGAAACAAGGGTTCGGACGCAGCGGTGTCCGCGATCGAGGCCGTGGACGTCCTGCGAAGCATCCGCTCGCTCACCAAGAACGACTGAACCCGTGGACGACTCGACCGGCACCGGCGAGCAGCTCCGCCTCGTCATCCCCAAGGGAAGCCTCGAGGCGCAGACGCTGCGTCTCTTCGAGGATGCCGACCTAGCAGTGCAGCGCTCGAGCGACCGCGACTACAGGGCGACGATCGACGACCCCAGGGTCGACGAGGTGAGGATCCTGCGGCCTCAGGAGATCGGCAAGTACGTCGAGGAGGGAATCTTCGACATCGGGATCACAGGCCGCGACTGGATCACCGAGACGCAGGCCGAGGTCGTCTCGGTGTGTCAGATCCCCTTCAGCAAGGTGTCCGCACGTCCGACCCGGGCCGTGCTCGCCGTCCCGGCGGAGTCCGAGATCGAGTCGGCAGCCGACCTTCCGGACGGAGCGAAGATCTCGACCGAGCTCCCCGAGATGACACGTCGCTTCTTCGAGGACATGGGCAAGAAGGTCCGCATCTACCTGTCCTACGGTGCGACCGAGGCGAAGGTGCCCGACATCGTCGACGCCATCGTCGACATCACAGAGACGGGGTCCTCGCTCCGCCGGGCGGGCCTACGCATCGTTGCCGAGCTCTGCCAGAGCTACCCGGAGCTGATCGCGAACCAGGAGTCGTGGGGCGACCCCGTCAAGCGCCAGGCGATCCTCGACATCCGGACACTCCTCGAAGGAGCCCTGAACGCACGCGGTCGCGTCCTCGTGAAGCTGAACTGCGCAGCCGACGACCTCGAGCGGATCCTCGGTGTGCTCCCGTCGATGAAGTCGCCCACGGTCAACGAGCTCGCCCACCACACCGGCTATGCGGTCGAGACAGTGGTCGCCAAGAACGAGATCAACACCCTGATCCCCGTCCTCAAGGCGAACGGGGCCGAGGACATCGTCGAGATGCCGGTCACGAAGATCGTCGAGTGAAGCTGGGCCTGGCCGGGGTCCTCGGTGGTGCCGGCCGAATCTGCCTTTGTGTCGCGGCCGGAGCAATAGCTCTCGCCACGATCACTGGGTTCGCGGGCGATCTCGCCTGGTTCTTCGACCTTCCGGCAAACCTCCGTCCGCAGCTACTCCATGCCGGAACACTCGTCGGTTCACTTGCTGCGGTACTTGCGCTGAGAGATCACAAGCACCATGAAGTCGTCTGCGGCCTCGTGCTCGTTGCCTGCATCGCCGTGAATCTCGTGTCGGTGGCCCCGCTGGACAGGACGCCCGGAAACACAGGGGAAGGGGAGGCATGTGACCATCGAGCACCTGAACATTCAGGGACTGGGCGAAAACGACGCTGACCTCGTCGACAATCTGGAGGACAAGGAGATCGACGTCTTCGTGGTCCTCGACGTGCAGCGGTCCTGGGTGGATGCGACCGGGAGAACAAACCGGAGCTACCGCGTTGTGCGTGGCGACTCGAGCTCGGCCGCGTGGGTCCACACACGCGTCCCGCTTCGGAGGCTGGAAAGCCCCGGAGCTTCCAGGCATGCCCACGGCGTCGGTGGCTCTCGATGTCGAGACGGGAGCTGGTCCCATGAGAGTCCTCGCCGTCCACACGCGAGCGCCATGGGGCCCTGACGCTGTGGCAGAGCGCGACGGGGCCCTTCACGCAGTCGGGAAGTGGGCGTCGGCTGACCAGAGCGGGCACGTGCTCGTCGTCGGCGACTTGGACGCCACGCGATGGTCCGCGGTATTCCGGGAGCTCCTCGGGGTCGGCGGCCTGAGAGACTCGGAACGAGGTTTCGGGTTCCAGCCGTCATACCCGGCCGGCTTCTGGCTTGCCAGGGTCCCGATCGATCATTCCCTCTACTCCGACGGGCTGGTTCCTGCCGCGCAGCCCGGCTTGCGTGACGGCCGCTTCCAGGGGGTCGGGATCGGCGAAGCCGAGCCTGCGATGTCCGGTGAGGCGCCCTCCTGGCTCGCACCCACGATTCTCACGAGGTGGTCGTGAGCACGGTGCGCAATCGCCGACCGCGCGGAGCCGCCGGCGTCCGTATTGACAGAGCGGTTCAGCCCTCCACGCCGGGGCGAGCGATGGCGTTCTGAGCGCGGCCGAGGTCGATTTCCTCGATCCAGATGTCCACGGTTTCGAGCCCCTCGTTGACCGCGTTCACAATCCTGTGGGGGATGCCGGCGTCCTCGAGAAGCCCGATGAGATCCTGGGCGCCGGCCGGGTCGCCGATCGAGATGAGCCGGATGCGTGGGGTCTGGTCGTCCCAGAGGGACTCGTAGCCTTCCCCTTGCGCTGCCCCGTCACCTCCGCCCTCACTCCTGTCTTCATCGGCAGCCTCCTCCTCGTCCGCCTCCCCGTACCAGTACGACCAGACCCAGGAGGGGTCGATGCGCTCCGTGCAGGACTCGCAGCGAATGTCCATCGGCACGACCTCCCGGCCGCAAGTCTCGCACGGAATCGGTGCGTGTGGGTCGAAGTCGGCCGGTAGGGCCGTAATGATCTCACCCTTGCGGTCGTAGACGCCGATCACCCCGTCCTCGATCTCGTAGTAGCCCCGACGCGGGAGGATGCTCTCGACGTAGGTGAAGCATTCGACCGTGGGGCAGATCTCGTCGTTGTCGAGTCCGAGGCGGCGACGGAGGATCTCCTGCTCGTCGTCCTCCCCGGAGCCACCCCTCGGGTTCACAGGTCCCTGATTCATGGGGCCGGAGGCTACTCGCCTGGTCCGGGCGCAATCGGCTGGTCATGGCGTGCCGCACGTGCGATCTCGTCGGGCCGGGGCCAGGGGTTGGGGAGGCAGCCCCCGAGCTCCGTGCTCTGCTGGACCATGACAGCGGCCGGCAGGCCTGGAGCCTCACAGTCGACGTGGCGCTGGCCGAGGAGGTGCCCGACCGAGCTCGCTGAAGCCCCCGGAGCCGCAGAGCCGCCGCGCCCAGTCGAAGGCGTCCCCGACCGCCGCCTGCCCGGTCTCGTATCCGTACGCTCCGGGGAGGATGCCGTCGGCCACGATCCCCGCGACACCGGGCACGAGGTGCTCTCCGGGATCCATGACCATGTGGCAGCCGCTGGTTCCGAGGACCATGACGAGTGTGCCGGACTCGGCCACCCCCGCGCCCGGCACCGCTGCATGCGAGTCGATGATGGCGGTCGAGACCGGGATCCCGGGCCGAAGTCCCATGTCAGCCGCGAACGTGGACGCGAGGCCGCCGGCATGGGTCCCGGGCGGGGCGAGGATGCCAGGTGCCTTCTGGGTGGCGGCGCGCCCCAACGCAGGGTCACAGGCGCTGAGGAAGTCGACGGGAAAGCCGCTGTCGGGCGCCCAGAGGGCCTTGTAGCCGGCCTGGCAGGACGAGCGCACGATCGTGTCACCGCTGCCGGTGAGTTGCCAGACGATCCAGCCGCCGGCCTCGATCCAGATGTCGGTGGTTTCGGCGGCCTCGGAGTCGCTCTCGATCACCTCGAGCACCTTCGGGAAGAACCACTCCAGTCCGATCCTGCCACCGTACCTCGCGAGCCAGCCCTCGTCCCTGGCCCTGGCAAGAGCGTTCATCCTCTCGGTCTGTTCGAGGGCTCCATGATGCTTCCAGAGTTTCGGCCACGCGTGCGGCCGGGATGCGAAATGGTGGTCAGAGAGACAGAGGGGAGTGCCCCGGTCACGAACGGGAAGTATCGTGCAGCTGGTGAAGCTCACACCGATGCCTTCGACCTGTGTGGACGCAGCCTGCGAGCACGCCTGTCGCGTCGCCTGGGACATCGATTCAGTCCAGTCGCGCGGGTGCTGGAGGGCGAAGCCGGGGCGCAGGTCGTGTGCAAAGAAGGAGTGGGCGGTGGCCGAGCCGGGGAGGATCTGTCCATGCGGCTACTCGGCCGATGCCGTGCCGCGGACGACTCCGCCGGCGTCGACGACGAGTGCCCTGACGGACTCGGTCCCGAAGTCGAGGCCGAGGAAAGCCACAGGATCGTCCACTTCGAGGGATCTCCTTTGAGGTCTTCGCCCTTGGATCCGCCGAGCTTACGCTCGCACTCCGAGCAGGGGAACGGGACTTGTCAGGCTTCGCGCTCTGGCTAGGCGTGCTGCTGGCAGGCTTGCTTGTCCTCGTCTCTGCCGTCGAGATCGGGGTCCGGGTCGTGGCGCGCCGGCCGTGCCGAATCGGCTTCTACGGTTCGGTCGCGCGCGAGCAGGTCCGGGACCTCCAGGACCGGGTGGGAGTCCGGACCAATTCAGGGCCGGGATGGGTGCACCTCGGCTGGGTCGCAGACCCCGAGCGCGAGGGCTACCTCGTCGAGACGTGGGACGGTTCCCAGTGGATCGAAGCCGGCCGGAGCCGGTACGGATCCTTCCTCGCACGCACGGGCGGGCGCTTCCGGGTGATGGCCACGGACGGACTCGGGAGGCGCCGGATAGGCGAGGTTGCCTGCGAACCAGGCCACGGCTCGCCGCCCGTGTGCATCCCACGCGTCGCTGGTCCGTGGCGCCACCTCTTTCGTCCGGCGGTCCACGGGAACTACGTCAACGATCACTGCATCTTCCGCGACACGAGAGGGAACTGGCGCCTCGTGGGCATCACTGGTAGCGGGAATGGCGACCTCGATTCGGAACGACGACTCACTGTCGGAGTGAGCGAGGCCTTTCCCCCGGTCGACGGCATGCGGGAGGAGCCCGCGGTCGCCGACTTCGGTGAGCTTGCCTGGGCACCCTGCGAGGCAGACGACGGGACAGACCGCTGGCTTTTCTGGTCGCCGCACGTGCTACACCGCATGCGGTCGCCGGACGGCATCACCTGGACCGATCACGAAGTCGTCCTCTCCGAGTCCGTGCATCCGTTCTTCCGCGACCCCGCCATCGTCGAAGTGGCCCCGGGCCAGTGGCTCCTCTACTGCACGGCGCGTGGTCGCTGGTTCTCGCGTGTCGACCTCTACCAGTCATTCGACCTGCGGTACTGGCAGTACATACGCGGGGCGCTCTCGACCGGGTGGGGGAGCGAGAGGAACTCCTCGTTCGCCTCCACGGAATCCCCGACGGTGGTCCGTCAGGGGGGACGTTGGTACCTCGCGGTCACATACACGAACGGGACATCGGGTTTCTCGGGCCTGCTCCTCACGGCGCACCTGATGCCCGACAGGGCCTCGTACAACGACACGCTGCTCTTCCACTCCGACAACCCCTACGACTTCGGCCACTACGCAGGGAGGCGTCGCGGAAGCAGGAGCGCGCCGACTCTCGCCGGCAGTCTCGAGGCGCACTGCCCGGAGCTCGTCGAGCATCCGGACACGGGGGAGTGGTGGGTCACCACCGCAGGCTGGCCGTGGGCTGCGACCCTCACCTCCGGCGAGGTCGCCGTCGCGCCACTTGCATGGGACGCGCAGGCCGGTCCCGAATCGGCCTGAGGGGGTCCCTGCCAATATCCTCTCGACTGTTGATCGACGTGTCAGTAAGGCAGGGTGGAAGGGGAGATCCGTGTCCATTGCCATCAACGAGATCCACACCGAGCTCGCCGACGTCGCTCGTTCCTTCCTTGAGACGGTCGGAGCGCGCCAAGCGACGAGAGCGATGCTCGATGCCCCGGAGGAGGGAAGGCCGGAGTTCTGGGAGGCTCTTGCGGAGCTCGGCTGGCTCGGTCTCCACATCCCGGAGCAGCACGGAGGGGCGGGCCATGGGATTCCCGAGCTCGTTGTCGTCCTCGACGAGCTCGGCCGTGCGATCGCACCCGGGCCGTTCCTCCCGACCGTCATGGCGTCGGCCGTGATCGCGGCGTGCGGGGACGATCAGCAAGCGAAGACCTGGTTGCCCGGGCTCGCCGACGGTTCGATCACGGCGGCCCTGGGTCTCGAAGGGAGCCTCGCCATCGAGGGCGGATCGCTGGCCGGTGACGCAGGGATCGTCCTCGGCGCGGGGCTTGCAGACATCCTCGTGCTTCCTGCAGGGGACGACCTCGTCGTCGTCGACACTCGCAAGGGGCCGGCCGAATCGCTGTCGGTCCGCACGCCCACCTCGCTCGACCTGACACGCCGCAACGGTCGCGTTGAGGTCGCGGGACTTGCCGTGAGGGACGAAATGGTGCTCCGTGGTGTACGTGCCAGGGCACTTGCCCTCGCGCGCATCCTCGTGTCCGCCGAAGCCGTCGGAGGCGCGTATCTCTGCACGGACGAGGCGACCGAGTACGCCAAGGTGCGAGAGCAGTTCGGACGCCCGATCGGGATGTTCCAAGCCGTCAAGCACATCTGTGCCGACATGCTCGTGGACTCCGAGGCTGCGACCGCAGCGGTCTGGGACGCCGCCCGTGCAGCACAGGGTGGGGACCCCGAGCAGATCGAGCTCGCCGCCGCTGTTGCGGCAGTGCAGGCACTTCCCGCCTTCCACCGCAACGCCCAGCGAAACATCCAGGTTCACGGCGGGATCGGATTCACCTGGGAGCACGATGGCCACATCCTCTTGCGGCGGGCCGTGACCCTGCAGACCCTGGTCCCACCCGATTCCGCCGCTCTCGACGTTGCCCGGCTTGCTGTCTCCGATGTGAAGCGAGTGCACGGTTTCGAGTTGCCGGCGGAGGCCGAGCAGTACCGCGACGAGGCACGCAGGGCTGCCGAGGAGCTCAAGTCCCTTCCCGACAACGGGACACGTCGCGCTCGCATGATCGAGACCGGCTACGTGGCGCCGCACTGGCCCAAGCCATGGGGACGAGAGGCGAAGGCCCTGGAGCAACTCGTCATAGAGGAGGAGTTCCGCACTGCGAAGGTCCGGATTCCCGATCTCGGGATCACAGGATGGGTCATCCTCACGATCGCCCAGCACGGAACGCAGGACCAGATCGACAGGTGGGTGCGGCCCACGCTCGAGGGGACGCTCACCTGGTGCCAGCTCTTCAGCGAACCCGGGGCAGGATCCGACGCAGCCGGGATCACGACGAAGGCGGTGAGGGTCGACGGCGGCTGGGAGATCACGGGTCAGAAGGTCTGGACGAGTGGCGCCCAGATCAGCGACTTCGGGCTCGCCACCGTACGGACGGATCCGACGAAACCCAAGCACGCGGGCATCACGACGGTCGTCATCGACATGAAGGCGGACGGGGTCGACATCCGCCCGCTGCGCGAATGCACGGGCCACTCGCTGTTCAACGAGGTCTTCTTCGACAACGTCTTCGTTCCCGACGAGGACGTGGTCGGGCAGGTCGACGACGGCTGGACCGTTGCCCGGGCGACACTCGGGAACGGAATGCGAGGATCCGCTGCTGCTCCGCGACGTCGGCAGGTACGTGGCCGAGACGGTGACGATCAAGGCCGTGAACCTGCGACGCGTCGAGCGCGCCGTTGCCGACACCGGTCCGGGGCCCGAGGGGAACGTCACGAAGTTCATGATCGCGCTGAACTCCCAGACATCGGGTGACCTCGCGCAGCGGCTTCTCGGGACAGGGGCGATCGCCCTCGAAGGTGTGTCGGAGATGGTGGCGTTCGGCATGCTCTTCTCGAGAGCCATGACGATCGCTGGCGGTACGACCGAGATCACCCGCAATCAGATCGGGGAGAGGATCCTGGGGCTGCCCCGAGATCCGCTCCTGAAGAGAGATCCAGGGGCACTGCAATCCTCGCCGACGTCCGCGAGCTGACGTCGAGTCGTTGACATCCGGGTAGGTGAACACCGTAAACTGGGACCCATGTGGGGGCGAGCAATCAGATTCCTCGTGCTGGGTCTGGTGTTCCCGGGACTCTGGCTTCTTGCGGCAGGCCCTGGGGCATCGGCAGAGTCCGGCACGCTCGACGTGGCGCTGCTCGTGGGAGGGGACG
>QWHP01000091.1:8879-15545 GCA_021404985.1 Actinobacteria bacterium ATB1 | reverse complement strand
CGTCTTCGAGCCGTTCCAAGGTGCACCACCACCCCACGTCCCAGCGGCAGCGCCTCCCGCAACAGCTCCCGCCATCGCGCCCCCCGAGGCAATTCCCGTACCGCGGGCTGTGGCCACGGCGCCACCCCCACCTCAGGGACCGCCTCCGCAAACTCAGCCGGCGGTCGAATGGGAACCGGTTCCCGAGCTCAGCGACCCACCGATCTACGAATACCGCCCCGGCCCACCGCACGCCGCCTCACCCGAGGTGGTCATGGCGGGTCTCCCCCCGGCCCACGAGGTCACAGCCGGAGCTCCGCCACGCAAACCGCCCGGGGCTCCGCATGAGCCGAGTGCGGGAAGCCGCCTCTTCCCGAACTGGGGAGCGACCACCGGGAGCGAGACGGCACCCCTCGACGCCCACCCCGACTTCCCCGGTGGAGAGGCCGTCCAGGACCCAGCGTTCCGCCCCGGCGACGCCGGTGAACCCATCTTCCCCTTCGGCTACGGGGAACAGGGTGCTCCGCCGTATGAGCAGACACTCCACGACCCTCAGCATGACGCTCTCCACGCCCCTCATTGGACGAAGAGACAGAACCAGGGACCAGGAGGGGGTCGTCGAAGTTCATGCTGGTCCTTCTCGTCGTCGTGGCAGTCGCCGCCTTGGCATACGCCGCTCTGTTCCTCATCTGACGAGCTACGGGGCCGGCACAGGCCCGCCTTGTCAGGAGCGACCCGAAGAGCCGAAGCCTCCTTCTCCGCGAACCGAGTCGGGCAGCTGTGCAACGACCCTGAACGTAGGTGTCCCTACAGGCACCATCACGAGCTGCGCGATCCGGTCACCCCTCTCGATCACGAACGACTCCGCAGGGTCGTGGTTGATGAGCAGGACCTCGATCTCGCCCCGGTAGCCCGGGTCGATCAGCCCGGGGGAGTTGACGAGCCCGACGCCGTGCCTACGGGCGAGTCCCGAGCGTGGCAGCACGAACCCGGCCCAACCGGGCGGAAACGCGATCGCTATTCCCGTCGGGACGGCAACGCGCTCCCCGGGACGGATCTCGATCTTCACGCGCGAACGCAGATCGGTCCCCGCATCGCCGGGGTGGGCGGGCCCGGGAATCGGGATGCCGTCGTCGGGTGAGGCATCGTCGCCGACGCGCCTGTAAAGTACCTCGAGCTCGCCTGGCGCATACATCACGTCCGCCTCTGTGTCAGCAGGTGGAGAACCCACAGGCCAGACACTTCCCGCAGCCTTCCTCGGTCACGAGAGCCGCATCCCCGCAGTCCGGACAGACCTCGAGGTGGGAGAGCCGGTGGGGCTCCAAATCGCCGAGAGGATAGGGGCGGCGGTAGGTGCGGTCCAGGAGCTTCGCGAGAGCATCGGCGACCGAAAGGACGCGCTGCTCCCCGAATCCGACCGATGCCCGCCCTCCTATGCCCGAGAGCTGCTCGATCACCAGGTCGACGGGAACGCCCGACCGCAACAGGAGGGAGACGAGCCGCCCGATTGCCTCCGACATCGCCGTGATGTCGGAGCCCGCCTTTCCGAAGACGAGGAAGACCTCGAACGGACGCCCCTCGAGCTCGGTGACGAACACGTTCATGGTGCCGAGGGGTGTCTGCACCCGGAATCTCCTCGCCGCGAGACCCCCGGGAATCTCCGGTACCGCCTGCGGAAGGACTTCCCGGGTCCAGGTGCCTGCACCCTGTGGCGACCCGAGTCCCCCGGTTTCGACAGCGAGCGACAGTCGAGGGGCGCCGGCCACGAGGACCTGATCGGACCGGCAGCCATCCCTGAAGATCGTGATTCCCTTGCAACCCAGGCGATCCGCGAGGTCGAAGACCTCGAGGACGTCCTCGACGGTGGCGTCTTTCGCCAGGTTCACGGTCTTGGACACAGCGTTGTCGGTGTGTTTCTGGAAGGCAGCCTGCATCCTTACGTGCCACTCGGGTGCGATCTCGTGTGCCGTCCTCGCGACAGAACGGACTTCCGAAGGGATGCCTTCGACATCGCCTGCCCGGCCGGCCTCGAGCGCGCTGCGAATCGAGTCCTCGTCCACCTCGGATGCACGCGCCATCTCGACGAAATCCCGGCTCACCTCGTGAAGGCGCTTGCCGTCGAGGACATTGCGCGCGTAGCCGAGGGCGAACAGGGGCTCGATCCCCGACGAACACCCGGCGATGACCGAGATCGTTCCTGTCGGAGCGATGGTCGTTCGGGTCGCGTTGCGATATCGCCGCCCGGATGCAGCGAACACGGAGCGATGCCAGTTCGGGAACGGACCGCGCTCCTCGGCGAGCGCTTCGGAGGCGCTGTCCGCCTCCCGAGAGACGAAGGCCATGAGTTGCTCGGCAAGTGCAAGAGCGTCGTCGCTGTCGTAAGGAATCGCAAGCCTGATGAGCAGGTCTGCCCCGGACGGCATCGGTGACGGTCCGACTCAGCCGGTCCCAATCGACCTCGGCCCCCACGACAAAGTTCCGCACGTTTACGGAACCGAGAACGCAAGCCTCGTAGGCCAGAAGGGGCTGTTCGCCGCATGGGTTGGTCGCCTCGATACTGCCGATCTCGGGAGTGGGGTTCGTTCTCGGGTCGTTCATCCGTTCGAGGAAGACGATTCCGGGGTCACCGCACCGCCAAGCCGCCCCGGCGATTCGCGACATCACCTCGCGGGCACGCAGCCTTCCCACCTCGTGCCGGTTCCTAGGGTTGACGAGCGGGTATTCGCCATCCTCGTGCAGGGCATCGAGGAAGACCGAATCGACACCGACAGAGATGTTGAAGTTCGTCAGGCGGCCGGGCTGCATCTTCGACTCGACGAACTCGAGGATGTCGGGATGGTCGACTCTCAGAACCGCCATGTTCGCGCCTCGGCGGTTCCCGCCCTGGCGTACATGCTCGGTGGCAGAGTCGTAGACGTCCATGAAGGACACCGGGCCTGATGCCACACCCGAGGTGGAGGCAACAGCATCGTCCTTGGGGCGCAGCGACGAGAACGAGAAACCCGTCCCCCCGCCCGACTTGTGAACCATCGCCGCATGCTTGAGGGTCTCGAAGATGCCGTCCATGCTGTCGGGAACGGGCAACACGAAGCAGGCGGCGAGTTGTTCGAGGGAGCGGCCCGCGTTCATCAGTGTCGGCGAGTTGGGCAGGAAGTCCAGGCTCGTCATCATCTCCAGGAAGCGCGTTTCCCACCGACTCACACGCTCGGACGAGTCGGCGGGACTGCCCCACGCGGCCTCGGCCAATGCGACGTCGTGTGCCACCCGGACGAACATCTCCTCGGGCGTCTCCACGACCTCTCCGGTCTCGTCACGGGCGAGATAGCGATGACGGAGAACCGTGAGGGCCTGCGGGGTCAGGTGGGGCTCTTGGGGTGTCACGGCTCAAGGCTATGTGGTCGTCGCGCCCGGCGCGTCACCGTCAGGGCAGCCCCCGGAACATTCCCAGGAGGCTTGCACCCACGACCCCAAGCCAGACCGCGGCACCGAGGAGACCGGCTGCCAGGGCCCGGCTGCGGGTGGGGCACCGGGAGACCCGCGCGCAGACTCCGGCGCCGCTTCCAGGACTTCGGGGCGCGGTGCCCACCGTCCGCAAAGCCAGCTCTCGAAGAGCTTCGGCCCTGGCCGCGGCGCGAGCCACGAGACCCTCGACTCCCCGGAACAGGACCAGCCAAGCCGCGAAAAGAGTGGCAGCGACCATCGCCACGGGTGACGTGACAATCGGCGACGTCGCCCGCGGAACTGCCGCCGTCTTCGGAACCGGCATCACGCTCACTCGACTCACCTGACTCACCTGACTCACCTGACCTTTCTTCGCTCCTACGGGAAATCCACCATCTCGAACGTGTGTTCGTGTAACATGACACTATGTCGAACAGAAGTTCGAGTCAATGGGTTCTTCGAACGTGTGTTCCCTCATGTGCACATCTTCGCGGCTGCCTGTGACACTTTCCCGCGACTGCAGGAGGCAGCATTGGGCGGCGACGAGCTGACAGCCAGGCAGAAAGCAGTTCTGCAGTTCATCGCGGAGGAAACCCGTGAACGTGGCTATCCGCCATCCGTGCGCGAGATCGGCGAGGCGGTCGGACTCACTTCCTCGTCGAGCGTTCATGCCCAGCTTGCGACCTTGCAGAGGCTCGGCTACATCAAGCGGGATCCGACGAAGCCCCGCGCCCTCGAGATACATTTCGACGCCGAGTCCGGAAACTTGGCGGAGCGCCGTCCACCTCGATTCGTACCCCTGGTCGGCGAGATCGCTGCGGGTCAACCGATCCTTGCGGCGGAGTCCGTGGAAGAGGCCTATCCCCTGCCCGCCGACTGGGTGGGGGACTCGGGCACGCTGTTCATGCTCTCCGTGAAGGGTGACTCGATGATCGGCGCAGGAATCCTCGACGGTGACTACGTGGTGGTGCGCCAGCAGGCCGACGCCCGCAACGGCGAGATCGTCGCGGCGATGGTGGAAGGACCCGACGGTGCCGAGGCGACCGTGAAGCGCTTCGTCAAGCAGGGCCGCAGCGTCGTCCTGGTGCCCGAGAATCCCGACATGGGAGAGATGGTCTTCGACAGCGGAGTCGAGATCCTCGGGAAAGTCGTCGCAGTCATGCGACGCGTATGAGGTGTCGCAGCCGGCAGAGCCGGGCTTCCGGCGTCAGCTGGGCGGGCCCTGTGCCGCGTCGTCACAGGCAGGGCCCCCACCGTTCACCGAGTAGCTGGAGAAACGTCCCGCCTTGTCGTTCGAGAGCCTGACCTTGAGGCGGGTTCCCGACCTCCCATGGGCTTCCTCGATGACCTCGCCGGCGGAGTAGAGGGCGTTCACGACGTCTCCGCGTTCGTAGGGAACGAGCAGGGTCAGCTCGGAGGCCCCGGCATCGAGCGCCGCCACAACGGCGGCGAGCAGCCGATCCATCCCTTCCCCGGTGGCTCCGGATGCGGCGACACTCCCCGGATATCGCGCCAGCAGTCGCTCGACGTCGGAGGGGTCGGCAAGGTCGACCTTGTTCCAGACGACGATCTCGGCCACGTCACCTGCGCCCACCTCGGTGAGGACCTTTCGCACGACTGCGACCTGGCCCTCGGGGTCGGCGCTGCCGGTATCTACGACGTGGAGCAGGAGATCTGCCTCGGTCCCCTCCTCCAAGGTGGAATGGAAGGCTCGCACGAGCTCGTGGGGCAGCTTGCGCACGAATCCCACGGTGTCGGACAGGAGGACTGCACGTCCGCCACCGAGGTCGGCTCGCCGCACGGTCGTGTCCAAGGTCGAGAACAGCTTGTCCTCGACGAGGGCGTCTGCTTCCGTGAGTCTGTTCAGGATCGTCGACTTCCCGGCGTTCGTGTAGCCGACGAGAGAGACGGATGGCAGGCCGGACTTGCGCCTGCCCTTGCGCTTCGTACGCCTCGTGACATCCATGGAGGCAAGCTCGCGCTTGAGGCGCGACACCTTCTCGAGGATGCGGCGCCGGTCGACTTCGAGGATGGTCTCACCCGGGCCCCGTGTTCCGATTCCACCACCGAGTCGGGACAGGAGGGCACCACGGCCCCGCAGGCGCGGCAAGCGGTAACGGAGCTGAGCAAGCTCGACCTGAACCTTGCCTTCGCGTGTCGTCGCGTGCTGGGCGAAGATGTCGAGTATGAGCTGGGTCCGATCGAGCACCCTGCGTCCACCGAACGCGGTCTCGAGGTTCCGCAGTTGGGCCGGTGTCAGCTCGTCGTCGAAGACGATCAGGGTTGCGTCGTAGATCTCACCATCCTGCCTGATCTCCTCGACCTTGCCTCGCCCGACGTAGGTCGCCGGGTCCGGCCCTTCCCTAACCTGCAGATGGGTGGCGACCGGCTCCGCCCCGGCCGTCTCGGCGAGCGCCGCGAGCTCGAGAAGGGACTCCTCTTCCACCTCCACTTCCGTGCCGGCACGGGCGAGGCCCACAAGGATCGCACGGTCGCTCTCCCAGTCTTCGCGGACGACCTCGTCGGGACCGAGACGGAGACGGCGGCCGGCGCCTACGGTGGTCTGCTCGGGCTCCTCCCGGCGGGACCGCCGGCGGCGCTTCTCGCTCCGGGTCACGTGCCCAGTGACCGTGTGTCGACTGTGGCGGTGAACACCTCGACCGCAGGCCCCCCGAGGATGAGCGTCTCACCCAGGAACACGTGAAGGTCGCCACCTGGGAGAGCGACGTCGACAGCGGAGTCCACGTGGCCGAGCCGGCGGGACACCGCCGCGATCGCGCATGCCGCGGTACCGCACGCCATCGTCTCCCCTACGCCTCGCTCCCAGACGCGGGCCTCGACCCTGTTGCGGTCGAGGATGTTGACGAAGCTCGCGTTCGCTCCGTTGGGAAACCGGCCGTCTGTCTCCACGACAGGACCCCACACGTCGACCGGGGTGACCTCGGGGTCATCGACGTAGACCACGGCGTGGGGGTTGCCAACGTTCGCGAAGTATGCCCTTTGCGCCACGCCGTCGAGCCTGATGTCGAGGAAATCCCGGTCTGGATCGGCCTCGACCGGTATTCGGCCGGGGGAGAACGACGCAGACCCCATTTCGACCTCGACCCGGCAGACCTTGCCCTTCGCGTCGTGGTGAACATGGACCAGACGGGGACCCGAGCGGGTCATGATCGTGGATTCGGTGCCGGCAAGGATGCCCCGGTCGAAGCAGAACTTCGCGAAGCAGCGCACCCCGTTGCCACACAT
>QWHP01000091.1:0-8863 GCA_021404985.1 Actinobacteria bacterium ATB1 | reverse complement strand
CAAGCCCTTCGGGGCCCTGCACCACCCGGATGACCCCGTCTGCCCCCACTCCCCGCCTTCGGTCGCACAGGCGCACCACCAGTTCGTCCTCGAGGTCAAGGCTGTCTTCCATGTCCTCGATCATGACGAAGTCGTTCGAGGCACCGTGGGCCTTGACGATCTCGAGCCTCAATGACCCCCCTCGACGTCCGATCCGGACAGGAATTCGATCAATCGCTCCTCCGTGTGCTCGTCCCCGGATGCTTCGAACCAGTGCGCCCTCGGCTCACTCCTGAACCAGGTGAGCTGCCTTCGCGCTAACGCTCGCGTCCTGCGACGGATCGTCAGCCTTGCTTCTGCGATCTCGAGCTCTCCGCGGAGGACGAGACGCAGCTCAGCATATCCGATGGCCGCATTCGCGGTTCTCGACAATTCCCCGTACGTGTCGAGCAGGTCGCGCACCTCGTCGAGCCACCCTGACGCGAGCATGCGGTCCACCCGGACGTCGATCTCTTCGTAGAGAGAGCCCCTGTCGCCAGGGGCGAGAACCGCGTAGGCGACGTCGAACGGGCTGCTCCTGTCCGACCAGCCTTCCGGCCGCACGGGGCTGCCATCGAGCCCACGTTCGACAGCGCGGAGAACACGACGTGGGTTCTCGAGGTCGATCTCCGCGGCTCGACCCGGATCCAGCTCGTGGAGGAGCGCCACGAGGTCAGCGGGGGGCATCGCCTCGAGGCGGGCACGACGGCCCGGGTCGGGAGGAACTGCGAAGTCGACGGAGTCCGTTGCGGCTCTCACGTACAGGCCGGAGCCGCCCACGACGAGAGGCAGACGGCCCCTGGCGTGAACGTCGCGGATCGCCGCACGTGCCGCCGACTGGTAGTCGGCGACCGAGAACTCCACGCTGGGTTCGACGAGGTCGATGCAGTGATGGGGCAGGCGAGACCGCTGGCCGGCAGTCGGTTTCGCCGTACCGATGTCCATTCCCCGGTACACGCAGAGCGCATCGGCCAGGATGATCTCGGCATCGAGCTCTGCAGCGATCCTGAGTGAGACCTCGGTCTTACCGGCGGCGGTAGGTCCCGAAAGGACGGCGACCTTTCTCCGCGCGGTATCAGAGCGCGAGGTCACCGGTCAGATAGTGAGAAGCTGCCCCTCCGACAAGGACAGTGACCACGTCACCGGCTCGGATCCGGTCGTCGTCGGAAACGTGGACCAGCTTGCCTCCTCGGGTACGCCCCGAGATCTTCGACGGATCCTTCTTCGAGGGCCCTTCCACGAGGATCTCGACCGGGCGGCCGACGAGATCGAGGTTCTTGGACCAGGCGATCGAATCCACCAACTCGGTAAGCCGCGCATATCTCTCCCGCTTCTCCTCTGGGGGAACGGGGTCGTTCATGCCCGCTGCAGCCGTGCCCGGCCGAGGGCTGTAGATGAAGGTGAAAGCGGAGTCGAACCTTGCCGCCTCGACGAGGTCGAGTGTCGCCTGGAAGTCAGCCTCCGTCTCGCCCGGGAAGCCGACGATGATGTCCGTGCTCAGGGTCAAGCCCGGTATCGAACGGCGCGCGTCCTCGATCCTCTCGAGGTAACGGCCCGCCCGGTACCCGCGGTGCATCGCGGCCAGGATCCTGTCGGAACCGGACTGGACCGGGAGGTGGAGTTGCTCGCAGACGGAAGCGCATTCGGCCATGGCTTCGATCGTCTCGGGCCTGAGGTCCTTGGGATGGGGACTCGTGAAGCGGATCCGCCCGATGCCCTCGACTGCGTCCACGCTGCGGAGCAGGTCGGCGAAGAGTGGGCGCCGACCGTCGAGGTCGCGGCCGTAGGAGTTCACGTTCTGACCGAGCAGCGTCACCTCGACGACACCGTCGGAGGCGAGCCGTTCGCATTCGTCCACGATATCAGTCGCTGCCCTGCTCACCTCGCGACCACGGACCGAGGGAACGATGCAGAAAGTGCAAGAGTTGTCGCAGCCGACGGAGATGGTCACCCATGCCGAGAAGGGAGACCTACGGCTCGCGGGGAGAGCGGCTGCGAGCACCTCCGTCTCCTCCAGGATCTCCAGAACCGGGCCGTCCGAGACGTCTGCGAGATCGAGAAGCTCGGGGAGTCTCGCCACATTGTGCGTCCCGAAGACGAGGTCGACTGCGGACGACCGTTCGAGCAGCCTCGCGCCGTCCTTCTGCGCAAGACAGCCTCCGACCGCGATCTTCATGTCCGGACGTTTCGCCTTCTCAGATGCGAGTTGTCCGAGTTGCCCGTACAGGCGCTGGTCCGCGTTGTCCCGGATGCAGCAGGTGTTGAACACGACCAAGTCGGCGTTCTCGGCGCTGTCGGCCTGCTCGAGACCACGTTCCTCGAGCACTCCGGCGATGCGTTCGGAATCGTGTTCGTTCATCTGGCACCCGAAGGTGCGAAGCAGGTAGCGGCCGGGCATCCGGCCAGTGTACCGACCTCTCTCAGATGTCGTCGCCGCCGATCTGGCGGACCGTGGGTGAGTTGATGAGCGAGGGAGTCGCGTGATGTTGCACGCTCAGGTCACCGTCATACGTAGAAGCCGCGGCCTCGGCTGTGGAGGAGGCAGAATCAGGATGGTGGGCGGCAATGGAGAGGTCGAGGTCGACACGTGATTCGACGCGCCGTTCGACCGTGAGGCGAATGGCTGTGCGGGTCTGGCCGTCGATCTGGACTTCGGAGAACTCGGGAATGCAGACGATGTCGATCTCGTCGTCGACGAGGTAGGTGCGCGCGATCGCGATCGCTTTCACAGCTTGGTTGAGCGCCCCCGCCCCTATGACCTGCATGTCGCATCCGTCTCGCTCACGGAGGATTCCCGCCAGAGCCCCTGCGACACTGTGGGGAACGGACCTGGACGAGACCTTGAGACTGTGAGTCATGGCTTCCCCCACGGCAAGCCCCGAGCCTTACCGCCATACGCGGACCCCTCGAGGACCGTGGGCAGGTCTCCGAACACTTGCATTACACTCCTGCATCCGGCGCATGATGCCCCAGAGTTGGGACATCGATGCCCCCCGACTGATCACACTCTCGCATCAGCGGTCACGCGAACAGCCGAGCCCGGGTACGACACTAGCCGTATTCGTTATCCCATGTGGGCACTGTGGGCAAATTTGTGCGCGACGGTGGAAGTGTTATGTAACTGTTCGGACGGATATGTGAACTTTGCCGAAGGAAAAGTCCCCGAAAAGAGATCCTGCCAGTCGGCTAGTCCATCATCTCCGATGGCTCGGAGTTCTCCTCCCGAAGGAGGTCGTCGGCCACCGAGATATCGGTATCGAATTCGACCACCTCGGGTGAGAAGATCTCCCGTATTCGCTCCGAGAGCTCCACAGCAACGTCGGGGTTCTCGGCCAGGAATGCCTTCGCGTTCTCCCTCCCCTGTCCGAGTTGCTCGCTCTCGTACGTGAACCAGGCACCACTCTTGTGGACAAGGCCCACGTCGACAGCCACGTCGAGCAACGACCCCTCGCGGCTGATCCCCTTCCCGTACATGATGTCGAACTCCGCTTGACGGAACGGCGCAGCCATCTTGTTCTTGGCAACCTTGACGCGAACTCGGTTGCCGACGGCCTCCGTACCCACCTTGATCGAGTCGATGCGCCGCACGTCGAGACGGACAGAGGAATAGAACTTCAGCGCCCTACCGCCCGAGGTGGTCTCCGGGGAACCGAACAGGACACCGACCTTTTCCCGAAGCTGGTTGATGAAGATCATGATCGTGTTCGTCTTGGAGATCGTGCCAGAGAGCTTGCGCAGCGCCTGGCTCATGAGCCTCGCCTGGAGACCGACGTGGGTGTCGCCCATCTCCCCGTCGAGCTCGGCCTTGGGCACGAGGGCAGCGACCGAATCCACGACCACCACGTCGAAGGCGCCTGACCTGATGAGCATGTCGGCGATCTCGAGGGCCTGTTCACCCGTGTCGGGTTGGGATATGTACAGCTCGTCGATGTCGACTCCGAGATTGCGCGAGTAGACAGGATCGAGGGCATGTTCTGCATCGATGAACGCGCAGACCCCTCCGTTTCGCTGGGCCTCGGCTATGACGTGGAGCGAGACGGTCGTCTTCCCGCTCGATTCCGGACCGTAGATCTCGACGATCCGGCCCCGGGGCAGGCCACCGATCCCGAGTGCGAGGTCCAGAGCGAGAGCACCGGTGGGTACGACTCCTTGGTGCCCGGAAAACGACTCATCCCCGAGCTTCATCACGGAGCCCTTCCCGAACTGCCGCTCTATCTGGCTCACCGCCATGTCGATCGCCTTCTCACGCGCTGCGGTGGACTCGATGTCGCCCTGAGATGGGTTGCCGGCCTTCACCTGGGACCCCTTCGCCTGCACACTCTTGGAGTTGGACTTCGCCGCCGTCTGTGCCATCGCCATCCCTCTCTGACTCTCTGACTTCGACTCTCACTCTCGGACCTGTTGCCCTGCGACCTCGGTTCGGGTCCGCTTCGTTTCCCGAACCGACCTCGGGATCACGGTACCGGCCGCCTGCGACACAAACTCCGGCCCCTCGGCGGGGAATCCCCCGTGAGGACTTCTCGAACGAGAATTCCATGCATGGGATTCTCGACGGCAGCTGTGACTATATCGAACGCATGTTCGCACGGCAAGGACCTGCGCCGGTCTCCGTCCGACGTGGGCCTGCCCTCTCAGGACCGCAGCGGGAAGGTGTCGACCGCCGAGTAGCTTGCACCGGAACCACCGGGCCGGGACCGCATGAGAGCGATCTCGGAGACCTCGGCCGAGATCTCCTCGGGCCTGATCTCGGGCATGATCGACGATACGTCCGACGGCTTGCGAAGTCGCCCGATCGTGAGATGAGGCCTGAAGTCGCGGACCTCGGGCTCGAAACCCAGCTTGGCGGTCTGATCCTTCACCGCGGTGGAAAGCGCCTCGAGGCCGCTCCGCTGTGATTCCACTCCGATCCAGACGACGCGGGCGCGGCGCACGGAGGGGAACGCCCCGGAGCCTCCGAAGACGACCCCGAAAGGCCTGACCCTCCCTGCGGCAAAGGCGCAGGCGAGCCGGATGCGGTCCAGCATCCCTGCCTCGACATTGCCAAGGAACTGCAGCGTCAGGTGCCAGGCATCCGGGGCCACCCAGCGACCCCCCGGCAGCTCCGGCAGTTCGCCCAGCCCGGCTGCGAGCTTGTCGCGAGCCTCCGCCGGTGGCAGGACTGCGACGAAGAGGCGGACGCTGTCGGTCATGGACGCCCCTCAGCAGAGGGTTCGACAGCCCGATGGGGGGAACGTGCCTGCAGACGCCGGCGCAGGAGGTCGAGCACGGTCGCCGTTGCGAAGATCCTGACCCGCTCCCTGTCCCCGGGGAAATGCACCCGTACGACCTCGACGTCACCTTCGATGTCGACTGCTAGGTAAGCCTCACCGAGCTCGGACCCCTGGGTGGAGGGACCGGCCGAACCCGTGACGGCGACCGCCACGTTCGAGCCGTAGAGCTGCCGCGCGCCGGTCGCCATCGCAGCCGCGACCGGCTCGCTCACAGGTCCGTGCTCTTCCAGAATCTCCACGGGAACGCCGAGCACACGCGTCTTCGCCTCTGCGGTGTAGGTGACCGCCGAACCTCGGAACACCGCCGAGCTGCCCGGAACCCGCGTGAGCCACGCGCCCACCAGCCCCCCCGTCATCGACTCCGCTACGGCCAGTGAGAGGCCGGCTGCGTCCAGCAGGCCTATGCAGACCGACTCGATCGTTTCGGTCCCGCTGCCGAACACGGCGTCCCCGACGAGCTCGCGGATCAGGGCCTCCTCGGCATCGAGGAGCGATTCGGCTTCGGCCTCGTCGCGTGCCTTCACCGTGACACGCACGCGCACGACCCCCTCACCCGCGAGGAACGCCAGGGTCGTGTTGTCCGACGACTCGAGCGCTGCAAAACGACCAGAGAGGATCTCGGCGAGACGGGACTCGGGGAGCCCCCAGGTCTTGATCTCGCGCGAGCGGATCGTGACGGTGGTACCTGCCCTGCGGACCAGATCGGGCGCCACCGCACGCTCGAACATCTCCTTCATCTCCGCCGGGACGCCGGGAACGGCGTAGAAGACGCAGCCTCGATCACGACCGGGTGGGGTCTGCCCGTCCGGCCAGGCAGGCACCATGAGGCCGGGAGCTGTCCCCCACTGCGGCGGGATCACCGTCGCACCCTGGGGAACGTCCGCCTGGCGCAGGTTGGAGTCCGCCATCTCCCGGCCCCTGCTCGTGAAGATGTGTTCGATCTTGACGGCGATCGTCTCGTCCCGCCCGAGAGGCCTGCCGCAGACCTCCGCGAGGGCCTCACGCGTGATGTCGTCCTGTGTGGGTCCGAGGCCCCCTGTGACGATCACTGCATCGGAGCGATCGCGGGCACAGGAGAACACGTCGACCATTCGTCGCATGTTGTCGCCGACGGTCGTCGTGTACAGCAGATCCACGCCGATGTCGGCGAGCCGTCGGGCGAGCCAGGAGCTGTTCGTGTCGACGATCTGGCCCAGGAGGATCTCGGTGCCGACCGTCACGATCTCAGCCCGCACGTGACGGCGACTCTCTGCCCGATGCCTTCCGCGCCGTAGAGGAAAAGCAAAAGCCAGGCGATCATCCCGCCTGAAGTTGCCGCAAGCCCCAAATAACCGATGATGCGCTGATCGGGTGATAACGTTGCAGTGATGAAGTCAAGCGAGCGGCTTGCCGCGTAGATCAAAAGCGCGCCGCTGATAACGTAAAACAGGACGTTTGCCGTACCTTTCCAGAATAGCTTCATGGTTGATTCTCCGTTTCTTGTTTACAGTAGTTTTGATGTATCCATCCATCCCGCCCGCGGACTGTAACGGGGATCCAATTGCCCTCAGCCAGGGCGGGACGGATGGTGACGACTTCCCCATAGTCCAGAACGGCGATCACCGGCGCATTCATGCCAGGCGCGCTGCGGAAGTTCAAATGCGTTGCTGTGACGATGCAAACATGCGGACCGGTTGTGCCTGTTGGGATAGGGGAGGGGAGAGGGGTGTCAGTAATAATCGTGACGCCCTCGAAGGAATTGGTCAGACTGCAAGCCAGGGCAAGGAAGGCGATCAAAGCCAGGGAGATTTTTTTCATGGCATCCTTCCCTCAAAACGGCTTGCCCGATGTGAAGGCGATCACTTCGCCGCTCTCGCGTTTCACAATGGCGAAGTCCGAGGTCCCCGCCGGGCGCAAGCTGTAGCGCTTCCAGAACGTAGACGCGCCGCGTTTGCCGATCGCGCGCATGTGTTCGCGCCCGTGCTTTTTGACGGTTGCCTTTCCGCCGCGCCTGCCCCATTCCCTGCGTTTCATGCTGCCGAATGAATCGGTTGTTTTGTTCATACCTGCCTCGTGTAGTAGAATCAAAAAGCAGACGCTTCCCGCGCCTGCCTCGTGGCTACCGTTATCCGTGCTTTGGATGACGGTAGTTTTAATTTGGGGGATCGCTTTTGTTTTCGGCTTCCTTGATCTTCTCAGCAATGAGGAAGTTAACAAGACTTTCGATCAGCGCGTCCAAGGCTTCCGGGTTCGGCGTTCCTGTTACGAAATCCATTGGAGCGCCTCGTTCGCGCCTCGTTCGCGCCCCGTGCTTTTTGACGGTCGCCTTTCCACCGCGCCTGCCACATTCCTTGCGTTTCATGTTACCCTATCCATTGAAGCGACCTCGCTACAAAAACGCGCATCCTGCGAGGTAAGGCATACCACTCAATCAGCAGGATAATTTTAACCCTCGCATACCAGGGAATTCGATCCCAAAGGCGGATGACTGTTTCAAGATATTGATTAGATTTATTTTGTTCGTCCATACTGAATTACCTCGCTTTCACTGGGTGGCTCTATAAAAGCTTTTGCCATTCTTCTTCAAGCCACTTTTTAAAATTGGTTACGGAATTCAGATCTTTGGAAGCAGATCGACGCTGTCTTCTCAATATCTTCAGAAGCCCATCGGTTTGTGCCATCCAATGCCCTATAATGGACTTTCTAAATTCCATTGGTGACTCTTCATAGGGTAAATGCCCAAAGATGTAATTGATTGGAAGAGATTGAAAATCCGACTTGTCCAATTTGCGCCCCAATCTTTCTTGGACACATTCCAGGCAAAGATGTTTGTCACTTGGCTTGGCGATGCTTTTCCAAAGCTGGTCTTGCAGCATATAAAAACTGATATGGATATTTTTTTGACATCCATTGCAAGCTACTTCCCATCGTTTCAAAATTCATCACCTCACATTCACTTTTTATTGCTTACTTCCTCACTGTCTTTGCGCTTGCCCCCGCGCTCCCTCATCCGCGCTATCATCACCGCGTTTTATATCACACGGTTACACGGTAGACGGTTATTCGATTGGTAAGGTTCTGATATTAGTCATAAGTAAAGAGTAAAAATAAATCGCCTCTTGGCGTTCCTCTTATGACTAACGTCATAAGTATATCATGATAAAAAACGCCCGTCAACTGGATTTTCGGGCGTCTATTTTTGGGGCTTTCGCCGGGGGTCGTTCTTGCTCATCCCCTCAGTCTTTTTGAGATACTCTTTCACAGATTTTCGAGATACAAGCCATGCCCGCCCGAACCTTACGCCTTCAAGTGTTTTGGTTTTTATCATGTAAGGGATTGATCTTACATTGAACCCCAAAACTCTCGCGGCTTCCTGGGTGGTCATAAATTCGGCAAGGTCTGGCATTATGGTTCTGGTTTTCAGAGTTGAAAATAAATTCATGGCGGATCACTCCATTTCTACAAGAATACTGCGAAGCAATCCGCCGTTAAAGATGGTGGGCGCTAAGGGACTCGAACCCCTGACCTTCTCGGTGTAAACGAGACGCTCTAACCAACTGAGCTAAGCGCCCAACAGGCGCATTATAGCATGTGAT
>QWHP01000564.1 GCA_021404985.1 Actinobacteria bacterium ATB1 | reverse complement strand
CAACGTGTCGCAGTCGCACGGGCGTTGGTGACTCAACCGACGCTCGTCGTGGCAGACGAGCCGACCGGTGCGTTGGACAGCGAGACCGGCGAGCTGGTTCTCCGGTACCTGCATGATGCCGCCAAAGCCCACGGCGCGGCTGTCGTCGTGGCCAGCCATGATCCCGCCGTTACGGCTATGGCTGATCGGCATTTCCGTCTGAAGGACGGACGACTGTTCCGTTAGGGGGAGTTCAGGATGCCAAGACACACCTTGCGGCAATCACATCCACAGTCGATGGCCGCGGCCGTGCTCGCCGACTTGGCGAAGCACGGTCCGGACCGACTCTGGCCGACGTTTCGGCGCATCCAGGCGGTTGTGCCTTGGGAGATCACCGACGGGAACGTGCAGGGCGCACTCGCCTCGGCGACGAAAGCGGGGTGGCTGGAGGTCTCCGAAGTCGATGACACCAAGGTGTATTCGGTAACGGATGCGGGACGTGAGGCGTTGGCGCGGTGGGCGGACACTCGCACGGAGGAGTTGCCGACGCAGCGGGACGAGCTTGTGTTGCGTCTCGCGCTCTTGGGAGAGGAAGTCAACACGGAGGCATTCCTCGGTCTTGTCGCTGATCGGGAGCACCGCATCATTGTGCGGCTTGCCCGTCTCAACGAGCTGAGTGGGTCGCTCGATGAGAAGGATCCGACCGAGGCAGCCCGCAAGGATGGTTTCGAATGGGCTATTGGACAGCTCGGGGCAGAGCTCGCCTGGCTACGCGGACTCAACCTTCGCCTCCGCGGCGAGGCACTCGAGCAGGGCGAGAACCGGGAGAACGGCCCAGGCACGAGGAACTACGCGTGACTCCGGATTGACGCCTCATTCAATGCACGGACGCACACACGTGCTGGGAGGACAGGAGCCGGGAGGATGGATCAACACCAACGCCGAGGCAGTCGCGCTGGGCGGATCATTGCCGACGCGCAACAGGAGCTGGAGCGCCCGGGCGACGTCCTGGTCGCCGAGCGCATCTCCTACCGATATGTGAACGGGCCGGAGGTTCTGCGCGATGTCAGCCTTCAGGTCAGCCGCCGGGACAACATCAGCATCTACGGCAAGCCTGAGGTCGGGAAGACGACACTCGCCCGAGTGCTCGCAGCCGAACTTCCCCCGTCAGATGGTCGCCTGCACGTCGACGGTCGCCGCATCGGCGGTGAGGTCACACGGGTCGCCTTTCCGCCCACTGAATGGTGGCCGGGAGAATGGACTGCCGAGGAGTACCTGGGTGACTGCTTCTCGCTGTTCCGGTCGTCGTTCGTGGCGCGTCGCCTCGCACGGGACACACTGGCGGCAGCAGAGCTTGACGACTACAGGTCGATCCCGCGGGACGCCTTGTGCCACCGTGTCCGGGCTGAAGTCACCGCTCTCGGTGCGTTCATCGACTTGCCGTGCTGGCTTGTGCTCGACGAACCCGATTTCAAGCTGGCCGGCCATGACGAGATCCGGAGTCTGATGAGATTCGTCGCCCAATGCGCCGAGCTCTGCCGGACTGGGCTGATCTGGCTGACGTCGTCGATCCTCTCCGAACTCCATGCCGACCGCAGCCTCACGCTGCACGCAAACGCGCTCTGGGCGCCGTAATGGTCGACGTGCTGTCTCCCCCAGAGGCGCAAGCC
>QWHP01000563.1 GCA_021404985.1 Actinobacteria bacterium ATB1 | reverse complement strand
CGAGGTTTCGGTCGCGGTCGGGTTGGCGGCGATTGAATGGTCGTCGGTTCGCCGGGTGGAAGCCGATAGCCTCATGGCTGCAGCGCGGGCAGCAGCCGGCGTTGCCCGAGCCGGCGAGATCCGGGATGCCGAAGTGGTCGAAGGCCAGGAGGACGATGTGAGTCCGGTTCACGGCTCGTCCCACGCGGGGGCTGTACGTCCGGGCCGCGCATGCGGCCCCGCTGCGATGTGATGCGATCCGTCAGGATCTGCACAGTTCTCTTCCTGCTGGCCCCGGCATGGGTCCAGGTCCCTCTACCGGTGGCCGCGCAACCGGAGGGTCGAGGAGTGTCGCTCGACGTCGGATCTCCGGTCACGTTTGTCCCGCGTGAGGGCGACGCCGGACTCGAGGTCGACGGCTGGGCCGTTCCGGGGTCTGTCGAGGTGGCGAAGTCCATCAGGGAGGGAGGCGTGGACGTCTCTGTGATCGCCGGGCTCGACTCGTACCTGCTCTCGCTCGACCCGGGGCCTGGGATCTCGGAGGAGGCTGCGTTGAGGGCACAGGCGATCGTGTGGAGGACACAACTCGTCCAGGCATCCGAGAGCGGCGACCTCGACCCCACCGCCCTCCAGGGCGACTCGGCGCGGGGAGACTGCGCGGTCGACGACTGCAGGAGGCTCTCGACGGGCGTGCCCACTGCACGCTGGGGGGAGGCCGTCGAGGACACGCGAGGCCTCGTCCTCGCCAAGGGAAGGAACCTGCTCCCCTCGCCCTCGCATGCCGCGTCGGGCGGGAAGTCGGAGTCTGCCGTCTGGTCCGAGTTCGGCGAAGATGTGCGATTCGTGCCCGTCGAGACCTCGAACGAGGACGTGCGGGAGAAGGGGTGGGCCCGCACGCTGGCGGTGCCAGAGGCGGAAGCAGCCTTCGGGAGGCTGGGGTTCCCGGCGGCGTCTGGTGGCGAAGAGTCGGGAACCGTCTCTTCGCAGGGTTCGGCGTCCTCCGGTCTGGAATCGTTGACCTATGTGGAGGCGGACCAGGGAGGTGAGGGCGCCGTGCAGGCGACGCTGGGTGGACGTACCTACACGGTCACGGCCCCGGATCTCGCTCGTGCTGTCAACGCGATCGCCGCCTCACCGGACCCCGGTGAACCGTTCCTGCCGTCGCCACGATTCGAGTCGGTCACCCTGGATGCCTCGGGGGGTGCGACGGTGGTCAGAGTCGAAGGCCGCGGGGAGGGGCACGGGCTGGAGAACGGCGAGAAAGGCCTCTCTGTAACCCGAGGGATTGGTGCCAGCGCCGACCACCCATCGGCCGTCGGCCGAGATGCCATTGGCGATCTCGAGTGTCCACCCGGTCAGGCCAGTGGCGCCGTTGGCGAGTAGTACGTCCTGCAGCCGCTCCATGCCGCCGGGGAGGTCGCCGAGGCCAGCCATGCCGCCGCCGGCCGTCCAGCGGAACGCCTCGGTGCCCGAGGCGCTGTTGCTGCTCCCTACCACCACCCTGCCGTCGGCGGAGAGGCCCCAGCCAATGCTTCGGAAGGTGCCGCCGGCGAGGTCGCCGAGCGGCGTGAAGCTGGCGGCGTGGGCATTGCCCAGCAGCAGGACCAGGGAGCGGGGGAAGCAGGTGCCGGTGTTACGGTTACGGTAACCGCCGGATGTTGCTGGATCAGGTCG
>QWHP01000562.1 GCA_021404985.1 Actinobacteria bacterium ATB1 | reverse complement strand
GGCCGGTGATGGCCCCGGCCCCGGCCCCGGCCCCGGCCGCGACGTCGGTGGCGGGGCGGAGGGCACCGGGCCGGGCGGCGGGCCGGGCGCCATCGACGGGGGCGTGACAGGAGCCGGCACCTTCCGGCCGAGCGGGTCGTGGGCACCGGTCTCGGGTCCGTCACGTTCGGCGCTGTCCGTTGCCTCGTGGTGTCCTGGACGTGCGAATGCCGGCACGAGGATCCCCGCCAAGATCGCGACGAGGCATCCGGCGAGAAAGATCCACTGACCGAGCGCGATGCGTCCCATGGTGCCAGAGAGGTCCGCTGCCGACACGAACCTCCCGAACTGGAGGTAGAGAACGGTGAGGGTGCCGAGACCGAGGAGTCCGCAGAGGATGTAGAGCCCCCGCCGGAGCCGCGTGGAGAGGAAGGAGCCGACGCCCATGAAGAACGCCAGCAGCAGAGGGATCCAGACGAGGGAGGGGACAGCGTTGGTGCCGGCCGATCCGGGGGATTCGAACAGGAGGGTGATCGGCGTGTCGAGCGCGCTCAGAGGATCGGGGGCGCGTGGAAGGACCTCGGCAAGGTCCGAGTACCAACCGATGAACGGCAGTGCGGACACTCCGAAGACGAAGACGGCGAGGAGTGCCAGAAGGCGGTCCCGTCCGAGCGAGGCGATTGCGCTCAAGGGCTTTCCTGGGGTCGGCGTGGGGTGATCTGTTGCATGGAGTGTCGTTCTCGGAGAACCGGATCGTAGATCGGAGTGGGGATCGAATGCTCCACGGCGGAGGCGTGCCTCGGCTCTGGAGCTCGACCTTGGGTCGGATCCGAAGTTCGAGGGTAGGGGACAGGACTACGCCCACACAGCGTAGATCGGCGCCGTGGGCCGGTTCCCGGTGAACGAGGGCAGTTCGGTCTCGGTCACGGTCCGGATCCGCCTAGGCTTGCGCAAATCATGAGGGACGCACAGAACCCCGTGCGCCGCCACGTGCGTCGCATCGACATCTGGGCCGTGACGAAGGTTTCGGTCCTGTTCTTCGCCGTGGTCGGAATCATCTGGCTTGTCACTGCCCTCGTGATCTGGCGTGTGCTGCACGCCTTCGACCTCGTGACGAAAGTCGAGGAGCTGACCGGGAAGCTCGGCGGGGGCGACTTCCGCCTGCGGGGTGGAGAGCTGCTCGAGGCCTTCCTCCTGATCGATGCCGTCTGGGTGATCGGGTCCACGACGTTCGTGATCATCCTTGCGGTCGTCTACAACCTGATCACCGACGTCGTGGGCGGGATCACGTTCGTCGTCGAGGACAAGGTGCCCAAGCGCGACACCACGCTGATCGGAGCGTTGCGCGGGCGGATGGCGAGCCGCCGCGAGGAGCGGGGCGAGCGCAAGGCGGAGGGCGATATGGAGAAGAAAGGGCGAGCGCGGCCCGGAACACGCCCCGCCGTGCGCCCCGGAGCCAAACCGAGCCCAGCCGGCAAGCCCGGCGCGCGACCAGCAGAAGTCCCCGTAGCCAAGGCAGGTGCACCCGCCAGCGGCACTGGCCAGCCCTCTGGGTCCAAGCCATCCCCGGCACCCGCCACACCCGCCGAGGGGACACGGCGGAGACCTGTCCGGCCGGCGGCACTCAAGGACAAGGCGGCTGCCGGATCGGCATCGGCGTCGGCATCGCGACCGA
>QWHP01000561.1 GCA_021404985.1 Actinobacteria bacterium ATB1 | reverse complement strand
CGACGCCTTCCTGAACGCAGTCCCCTACAACTATCAGCTCGTCCAGCGCACGAGGGCTGGGGAGGTTCCAGGGGAGTTCAAGTCCGGTGCGGTCGTCGATGGCGACTTCTTCGGATCCCTTTTCAACTGGGCGACGATGATCAAGTGGTCCGTCCAGTCTGCCAGGGATGCCGACGGAGACGGCAACAAGGACTTCCAGGACTTCGTCTGGCCGGATCCGGACGCGTTCCCGCAGTTCTACACCGGCGGTGCGCTCGGAGAGACCGCCCTTGCGACGGGCGCGTACGTACCCGGCTTCACCGCCACCGGGGGCGAGGCCGGCCTGCCGTTCGCGATAGACCTCTGTCAGACCGTCGCCGGCATCAACAACCCCAAGTACAAGGCGGAGGACTTCGCTCCCGGGGCACCCAAATGGAAGAAGCCGGTTCCCGGCGCGAAAGTCGGCGACCCCGTCCCGCTCGACAACGACATCACCGGTGAGAACCTCAGCTCGGCCGCCTACTACACGTGCGGCGACATCCCGGCTTCGGACGTGACGTTGAAGGACCTCCTGAAGGACAGGGCGCAGGATCATCTGAACGACCTGCCGATCATCATCGACTGGGCCGACCTGATCGGACTCCCGACGATCGTCCCCGAGATCCAGGACACCGTCCTGAGCGGCCTCGATCAGCTCGAGAAGCGCATCAAGTGCTCCAAGCCGAGCTCACCTTCCTGCAATCTCTCGAACCCTGCCTCCTGGGACGGGCTCGTCTGGAAGCTCGCGGGACCGTCCGGGCAGAGACAGATCGACTCGTTCTTCGACAACTCGCGCAACAGCCTCCTCGACCTCGAGGTCCCCGTAGCCCGCCTCGAGGTACCGCTCCCCGTGGGCAAAGCTCTGGCAGGTGGATCGAACAAGGGGATCTACAACTCCCTGAACAACCCGGATCAGCTCTACCTCGAGGGCTACAACATCGGTGGGTCACCGGGTGACGAACACGTCAGCAGTCAGCCGATCAACATTCCCGTGCAGCGCTCGACCTGTCTTACGACCGGTCACGAGGGGATCACGGACACCGTGGGGCTCAACATCGGTGAGCTCCTCGGGGTCAGTTGTGCTCTGGCCCACTCAGGTCCCCTCGGTATGGTCGAGGCGGCATCGACCGTGATGCAGAACCTTCTCTCCAGCCCTGGCTGGAACTTCGACAACTGGCTCCGGGGAGATCCCGGCTACCAGGTCGAGGACCTCGGTATCACGGGTACAGGCCCCAAGTTCTACGAGGCGCTCAACATCATCGCCTATTCACTGGATCGCAAGGACGCCCTCTGTCCCTCGACCCTCGTCACGTCCTCCGACGGGACCGGGACACCCCGCATAGTCAAGCCTGAATTGACCACGCCGTGTGACAAGGTGCTTCCCGACTCCACGCTGGACGAAGAGGACCCCACACGCGACCCCACCATGGTCGGGGCGCTCACCAACTTGATCTTGCCCGGTGTCGGAACCCCCGACGACCCCCAGTACGAGGACAACGGCGACCCGGCCAACCTCGCGACCCTGTTGGTCGAACTCGTGAAGGGCCTGACCGGGGACATATCGGAGGCCGTCGGAACCGACGATCCGGCCGACGCCGGCGTGACGCTCGCCGGATCCTTGGCGGCGATCCGCGACGGGCTGGCGGG
>QWHP01000090.1 GCA_021404985.1 Actinobacteria bacterium ATB1 | reverse complement strand
GATACGACTTCGGGTTCTGCACCTGGCAGGCGATGTTCGACGACAACCAGGAGTTCCTCGAGCTCGAGGACGACGTCCACATAAAGGCGACATGGGGAGGTGGGATGATCGAGTACACCGGTTTCACCTTCCCGTTCGGTGGTCAGTTCAAGGTTCAGGTGACCGACATCTGACCGGGACGGCCACCAGGCCAGACGTGTGACCGGGTAGGCCGGAACCCCTGGTCACAGTGACGCCGAGAGCCGGCCGGGCGCAGCTGGGACGCCCGGTCGGCTCTCGGCGCGACGTGGAGCGCAGGAGAACCTCGTGAGGGCGCAGAACGAGTCCGACGAGGGATTCAGGGTTTCCCTGAACTAGAGTGATTGGACTTCAAGGTTCCATCTGCCGACAACTCGACATGGAGTGTGCGGAGCAGAGGCGTGAGCCGCATCACCCTTTCGACTCCCGCTTCCGGCGAACTTGCAAGCCCAGGAGCATGACAGATGATCAGGCTTGAGCACGTCACGAAGGTCTACGAGCAGAACCGCGCCGTCGCTCTCGAAGACGTGTCCGTCGACATCCAGAAGGGGGAGTTCGTCTTCCTCGTCGGCCCCTCCGGTTCCGGCAAGTCCTCGATGCTCAAGCTCCTGACGCGTGAGCTTGCCCCCAGCCAGGGTCGGATCTGGGTGGCCGGGAAGGAGCTGAACTCGCTCTCGAGCTGGAAGGTCCCCTACCTGCGGCGCAACATCGGGAACATCTTCCAGGACTTCAAGCTCCTGCCGAACAAGACGGTGTACGAGAACGTCGCCTTCGCGCTTGAGGTAATCGGTCGGCCCAAGCACGTCGTGTCCCAACAGGTCCCGCAGATCCTCGAGCTCGTCGGCCTGGCGAACAAGAGGAACAATCTGCCTCATCAGCTTTCCGGAGGTGAGCAGCAGCGGGTATCGATCGCGAGGGCGTTCGTGAACCGGCCGCTCATACTTCTCGCTGACGAGCCCACGGGAAACCTTGACCCACAAACATCCGTAGGCATCATGCGCCTGCTCGACAGGATCAACAAGACGGGTACGACGGTTCTCATGGCGACACACGACCAGAACATCGTGAACTCGATGCGCCGGCGCGTGATCGAGATGGAACCCGGAGGCCGCGTCATCCGAGACCAGGCTCGTGGCGTGTACGGATACGGAGCGTGATCTGAATGTCCCTGAAGCCCGCCTACTTCGCCAAGGAAGCGGCCATCAACACGCGCCGCAACCTCCTGATGGCAGCGGCAGCCGTCCTCGCCGTCACCCTCTCGATGTTCTTCGTGGGATCCACGATGATGGTCTGGCGCTTCTTCGACAACGTGACTGCGCGCTGGAAGAACGACGTTCAGATCAACGCTTTCCTCGCCGACGACGCCTCGGAGAGCCAGAGATCGGCAGCCGAGGTCGAGATCAGGGAGTGGAACGAGGTCAAGGCTGTGACCTTCATCTCCAAAGAGGAGGCGCTCGACGAGTTCCGTGAGATGTTCGCCGACCAGGAGGCGCTCGTCGACAGCGTCACGGCCGACACTCTGCCGGCGTCGTTCCGAATCTCCCTCGAGGACCCGAGCATGTTGCCACAGGTCCAGGACCGACTCGAGAAGGTTGCGGGCATCGACGACGTCGTCTCCGCCCAGGAGGAGGTGAAGCGCGTCCAGAGGGTGGTGACGATCCTCAACGCCTTCCTGCTCGTTCTCGCGGTGATCCTCGTCATCGCCGCCGTCGTGCTGGTGAGCAACACGATCCGCCTGGCGATCTACGCACGGCGCAGGGAGATCGAGATCATGCGTCTCGTAGGCGCAACGAACTGGTTCATCCGCTGGCCGTTCATCCTGGAGGGGCTCTTCCAGGGTCTTGTCGGGGCGGGCTTGGCCATCGCCATCCTCCTCGTCGTCAAGAAGCTGGCGGTCCAGTGGCTCTCGAACACGGCGTCCTTCCTGCCCCTCGGGATTCCGGGCACGTTCGTGGCCTTCGCCGCGTTCGCGATGGTGTTCCTCAGCGTCCTGATCGCCGGGGGCGGGTCCGCTCTCTCGCTGCGGCGTTACCTGGACGTCTGACCCGATGTCCGGCGAGTCCGGAGGCGACAAGGTGGTCGCCCGGAACCGTAAGGCCCGCCACGACTACGAGATCCTCGAGACCTACGAAGCCGGGATCGTCCTGACCGGGAGCGAGGTCAAGTCGCTACGGGCGGGACGGGCGAACCTGCAGGAGGCCTACGCCCGACCGCAGGGGGACGCGATCTGGCTCCACGGGATGCACATCTCGCCGTATTCGTTCGCGCGCGACGGTGGCCACGAGCCCACCCGGCCACGCAAGCTCCTCTTGCATCGTCGCGAGGTCGACGAGCTCACGAGACAGGTGAAGGAGGCCGGGCTGACGATCGTTCCGCTGTCCGTCGTTTTCAGGCACGGCCTTGCGAAGGCCGAGATCGGCCTCGCCAGGGGCAAGAAGCTGCACGACAAGCGTCAGTCCAAGGCGCGTGCCGACGCCGAGCGCGAGATCCAGCGTTCCCTCAGCCGTCGCCGCTAGCAGGTTGAGAATGTGGGCAGCCTGACCGACGGTACGCGTCCGTGATCCTGCCCAGTTGACGTTTTCTGCGCATGTGGGTGCGGATTGGCGACGCCAGACGTCGGTGATCCTGCCCACATGACTTTTCTGTCGCAGGGGCGGGCGAGACTGAGGGCATGAGCAGGTTGCCCTCCCCCGATGTCGTCGTCGCCCAACTTGCCGGAGCCCAATTCGGCACCTTCTCGAGACGGCAGGCCGTCGAGGCCGGCCTCTCGGAACGCGCCGTAGACCGACGGCTCCAAGGCGGCGTCTGGGTTCAGGTCCATCCGGCCGTCTACAAGCATGCCGGCACGCCGTCCACGCCCGAGTTGCTCGACATGGCGGCCGTTCTTGCGGTGGGGGACGCCTGCCTTCGCACCTCTCGGCGGCCCACCACCACGGTTTGGTTCCGAGGCCGCCTTACCCGCACGTGATGACCAGGCACTCGCGATACGTGAAGTTGAGCGATGTTGCCGTGCGCCGCAGCCGCTCACTGGATTCCGACGAGGTGGTCACGGTTGCCGGGCTGCCCTGCACTGCGATCCCGCGGACGTTGCTCGATCTTGCGATGATCCTGGATGACAGCGGTTTGCAGAGGGTCGTCGATCTGGCCTCGAGGGATTCGGACGTCTCCCGACTCGACATCTGGCAAAGGGCTCGGAGCTCGCGGAGACATCATGGGGGGAAGCCCCTGCGGCGCGCGATCGCCCGCCAGCCGGGGGGCATCGAGGATCATGACAGCGACGCGGAGACAGCGTTCGCGCGGCTCGCGCAGCGGCATTGGCCCGGGGTGTTCGAGCACCACACCGAGGTCGAGGTCTTCGGTCGCACCTTCGAAGCCGACTTCCATGCACGAGACGCTGGGCTCGTCGTGGAGATCGACGGGCGTGCCCATGATCTCGCAGAGCAGCGCCACTTCGATTCCTTCCGTGACGCGCTCATGGCAGACGCCGGCCTCGAGGTGCTCCGTCTGGGTCGCCCGGTGGTCTTGTTCCGGCCGCAGGAGGCGGTCGCGGCAGTGACGAACGCTCTCCGGTCATGTGGGCAGCGCAAGCGACGCCAGACGTCGGTGATCCTGCCCAGCTGACGTTTTCTGCGCATGTGGGTGCGGATTGGCGACGCCAGACGTCGGTGATCCTGCCCACATGAATGTCGGTAGGGAATGTCGCAGGTGTCTGCTACGTTGTCACGCACATAGACCAAAGCCAAGGGGGTGACTGGTTTCGACCTTGGGTTCGAGTGACTCGTGGGAAGCGAGCCGAGGATGCCGGAGTCCTCGTGAAACAACCGGCAACCCAACAACTGACGAGCCTCAGATGGCTCTGGCTGCCTGATAACGAGGTAGCCCGCGGCCCGGGAAGTCCCGCCCCGGTCACCGTGTCATAAGGGACTCACCCTTCCGGTTCCGGTCGATCGGCCGGGAAGGGAACATGCAGGTCGACCTGGGGAACGAGAGGGCGTGTGAGGACGACCGTTCCCGAGACTTGCTCCCTCGCACTGCGCTCGGAGAAGCCACGCGTCACACCCGAGGGACCGGGGTTCGAGTCCCCGCACCTCCACTCCGACCGGAGTCGACAATACGCTGCCTCGCATCCTCCCCGCTGGCGTGCCTGCACGTTTGCGCTCAAGGGGATGCGGAGCAGCGCCAGGAGAGCCCGAGCAGGGCAAGCGACGCCGCGGCGAGCGCCGAAGTCCCGAGACGGCTCGCGCGAACGCCCCGAGGACACCCCCGGCGAGGAATGCCACCCACACGCCGAGGTAGGGGAGCGCGGCCTTTCATCCCCTGTTCGACGCACGGGCGGCTGCGGCGAGCTCCTCGCCGGCCCGTGCGAGCATGCCCGAGATGAACGTCGTGTTCACGTCGAGGCCTGCTGCCCGGCGCGCCGCCGACGCCTGTGAGCCCATCGCCAATGCTGCGATCCCACCGAGCACGACCACCCGTCCGAGACCGGACTCGGTCAATCCGTTGTCGTGTCCGAGGAGAAGCCCGGCAGCGGCGACGGCGAGGAGGAGGCCGGCCTCGGCGACCAGCAGGGACCGCAGGGCCAGCGGATGGAAGGACAGCCACATCTGTCCCGCGAACGCCCCGGCCGTGAAACCCGCGATCACGATCATGAACGGGACCGCCCGATGCCAATGCGTGCGGCCGAGCTCGACGGCGAGGCGTGTCGTCGAGCCGCTCATGTGGGACACGAACACCCCGAGGAGGGCGACGAACGCCGCCGCGTCCGTGAAGCCGGCGATTCCGGCCAGTGCCAGGCCGAGGCGAGGTCGAGGGGTCGATCCCGAACCGGACATGGGGAGCAAGATAGGGCCGCCGGCACGGGCGCCGGTGCAGAGCAGGTACGGGGCCTGGTGTCCCCATGTCGGTCAGGACCGGAGCCCCGAGCCTCCCTTCATGACGTGAGGGTGCCACCGAACTAGATTCCTGGCCCGTGAGTCGATTGGCCACCGCCTACAGGGATGTCGTGCGCTGCCTCCGCATCTACGGTCGGGTCCCCAAGCGGTTCCGGAGCCCGCGTCGCCTCCTCCTCGTTTCTGTCGTCTCGACGTCCACTTGGTTCTCGGCGCTCTTCGGTTCCCTCGCCTGGCAGGCGTGGCAGACGTCGCTTCCCACTTCCGCGGCCTACTCGACTGCTGCTGCCCTGGGAGTCGTCGCAGTCGTCCTCGTCCTCTTGCACCGGGCCGAGGCAGGCGTGGCGACTTTGGCCTGCATGCTCGCCCTCGGACAGACGGTCGCTGTCGTCCCGGTCCTCGCAGCCCTTGCCCGCTGAGTCTCGGATCACCCAGAACGCGGGCGGCTATGCGGGTTCTTCGTTGCCGATGTCCCATCCGGGTGCTACCGTGTGGCCGTTTCCAGCACCTAGAAGCGGGGGTGCTCATGGTCCCCCGCCGCTGGCCGAGCGTGGCGAGGCAGGCAAACAGGGCGGGTTGGTATGGAATGGGCGAGGAAGGCAGTCTGGGTTCTCGCGCTCGCGCTCGGGTTGACGGCGTGCGGCCCGGTCTTGGTCACAGAGCCGTCGATAATCGGGGAACCACGCGTCGGGGCGTCGTTGTAGGTCGATCCGGGAACCTGGCACAACGGAGGCACAATCCTCTACGTCTGGGAACGATGTGCTTCGGATACATCCGTGTGTGTACCCATTCCGGGTGCGACCACCAGGACCTACAGCCCGGCGGCATCTGACGGGGGATCCCGACTCCGGGTGAAGGTGATTAACCGCAGCCTCTTCGGATCCGCAAGCGCATACAGCGAGCCGACCGCCGTTGTCGAGGGTCCGGCGACGAACCTGCCCCCGGTTGCCCAACTGGCCGCTGACCCTCTCACCGGACCTGCGCCGTTGACGGTGTCTTTCGACGGGTCAGCGTCCCACGATCCCGACGGCACGATCGAGTCCTGGTCGGTGGGCTTCGGGGACGGCGCCGTCGCCCGAGGGCAGGCCGTCACGCACACCTACACGACGGCAGGCACGTACGAGGCGGAGCTGACCGTCGTCGACGACTCGGGCGCCGAGGGCACATCGGAGGTGTCGATCACGGTGACCCCGGCCGAGGTCTCGGCGATCGTCCTCTCCGAACCGTCTCGCTGGCGAACCTTCCAGCGCGACGACGTGAGTTCCACGCTGTCCGGGCACGCAACGTTCAGAGTCGCGGGCACATACCCTGAAACCCATGACGGCACGCATCCTGCTGTCGCCGTCGATTGGCGTTTCGGCGTGGGTGACTGGGCTGTGCTGGATGCGAGCCCCGGTGGCGGACAGTTCTCGGGCGAGGTCACCGCCACAGTCGGGTCGGGTCTCGACGTAAGGGTCCGGTATTCGGACGGCCACACCGAGGAGCTCCAGGATTGGGAGGTGAACGTGGGCGACGTCTTCGTCGTCACCGGCCAGAGCAACGCGTCGGGCTTCGGTTGGGCGGCGGAGGACGGCGGGATCGCCGACGAGTTCACGACCGAAGTCGGAGGCCTGCCCGGGTCCCTGCTCATGAACCGGGACGAGAACGGCGTGCACACGTGGTACGAGCTCAGGGACATCGTCGACGGCCCGTTCGCCCCCACCCGGACCGACCATCCCATGTACGTGCAGTGGGGCGGGTGGGCGCAGGCGGCCAACGACCCGACCGGTGGCGGTCCCTCCGCCGCGGCGTCGGTCTGGCCCTACGCGCTCGGCTACCTCACCCAAGTCACGGGAGTACCAGTGGGCATCACTGTGGTCTCCAACCCGGGGATGCCGATGTCGTGGCACCAGAAGCCCGTCGGGTCTTGGAGCACAGACCCGGCTTCGTCGGACCTCACGGCCTACGAGGAACTCGTTCAGAGGGTCGAGCAGATCGCGTGTATCCCCAACGGCGTGGTCGATCGGTCTGTCACAGAGAGGCCCGGCGACTTGAACGGTGCGGTGAGAGCGGTGCTGCACTGGCAGGGTGAATCCGAGGCGACGAACCAGAGCAGCTACGCGTACTACCTCGGTCAGGTCGACGCCTGGGTCACGGACCTCGCGGTCGACCTCGGTGTGCCCATCATTGCGGCCCAGATCGGTAACACACCCGGTGCGGCGGGCGGCGACACGAACGTGCGCAAGGTGGTCCAGGACCTCTGGGACGACCAGAGCGGTGCCCGGAGCCTTTTCAAGCGCGGGCCGGTCCTCTACGACGTCGCACTCACGGCAGATCCCGCGCACATCCACTTCAAGAACGAGGACGGCTCGATGCAGGAGGCGAAACGCCGATGGGCGCTGGCGATCCACGACGCCCTCTACGCGTCCGATCCGGACGCCAATCGAGGCCCCCGGCTCGTCGGCTCGAGCCGGGACGGCCAGACTGTGACGTTGACCTTTGATACCTCACTCGTCGAGGAGCCACTCGGCTACAACGGAATCCTCGTCAGGATCGACGGAGCGACGCAGACACACGTTCCCGGATCCCCCGCTCCCGGACAGGTGAGCACACATCGCCATCCAATCGACACCCGCACTGTGGTGATCGAGTTCGGAACCCAGCTCACGGGCACGGAACTCGTCGACGTCTCGATCGGAACCGGAACGTACTCGAACGCCAAGAGGGTCCCATCCGTGACACGAACCCTCGGGTCGGTCACGACCAACGTGCCTGCAGAGCTCCTCGTGAAACGGCCGGTCTAGGTGACCAAAGGACCGAACCCTGCCGTGTCCCGTAGAGTGCGCTCGTGAACACGGGCGAGCAGCACGACGCCGGTCTGTACGAAGTTCGCACCGAACGCCTTCTCATGCGGCGATGGCGAGATTCCGACCTCGGGGCATTCGCACAGATGAACGCCGACCCAGCCGTCATGGAGTTCATGCCCGGACCTCTCGCCGCTGACGAGAGTCACGACCTCGCGCGGTTCGCGAACGCGCTCTTCGACAGTCACGGGTTCGGCCTCTGGGCCGTCGAGGTACCCGGGGTGGCCGACTTCGTCGGCTTCGTCGGGTTGAACCCGGTCGGGTCGGAGGTGCCTTTCGCCCCCAGCGTCGAGATCGGCTGGCGTCTGGCCCTCCCGTACTGGGGTCTTGGCTATGCGACGGAGGCAGCGCGTGCCGCCCTGGGATTCGCGTTCTCCCGGGTGGGTCTCGACGAAGTCGTCTCCTACACGGCCCGGATCAACCACCGCTCGGCTGCTGTGATGCGCCGAATCGGCATGAGACGCGACGCGTCCGGCGATTTCGATCACCCGAAGCTGTCACCCGGACATCCACTCCGTTCGCATGTTCTGTACCGGATCACGCAAGGCGAGTTCCGCAAGTCGCGAGCCGCCCCGTCAGAGCACGGCAGCGTGTAGTTCCTCGAGGGCGTCCGGGACTCCGTCGGCGAGGGTCCAGATGTCCGGAACGGACTCAGGGCAACCGACGAAGCCGAAGCCGACGTGGTCCGTGTAGCTGAGGACCGTGACGTTCAGTCCTATCGAGTCCAGCACCGGTCCCATCGGGAAGCATCCGACGAGCCTCGCACCAGCCGCGTAGAGGGGGAAGGGAGGGCCGGGGACGTTCGAGATCAAGAGGTTGAAGATCGGCCTGACTCGTCGCGCGAGGTCAACCCTTTGCCAGAAGCGGACTCCCATCCCGAGGAACGCCGGTACCGGAACCTCTGCCCAGTCGATGACGACATCCTCTATCCCCGACGCGTACATCGACTTGGCGTCCTCGGTGCCCTGGCGGATCGCGTCGAGACGTTCCAGGGGATCCTCGACATCTGTTGCGAGCGTCGCGAAGAGTCCCGAGACCATGTTCCCCCAGTCACCGAGCGACGTCTCGTCGCGTGTCGACACCGGGCAAGCTGCGATCAGCGGTTCGTCCGGGAGGTCGTCGTTCTTCATAAGCCAGTTGCGAAGGGCGCCGGCGCAGAGCGCGAGGACGACGTCGTTCACCTTGACACCCGTTGCGTCCTTCACCGCTTTGACG
>QWHP01000560.1 GCA_021404985.1 Actinobacteria bacterium ATB1 | reverse complement strand
CCTCGGCCCTGTCGAGCGCGACGTCGTCGGCTGCGGTGACGGTCGCGACGACGTCGACGGGGCCGGCTCCCAGGTTGACACCGCTCGGGGCGAGGACGAACCCGTGCAGCTCAGGCGGGAGGCTGTCGACGACGGTCTCACCGACGTTGAGCTCGAATGGGAAACCCATGTAGGCGAGGTCGCCAGCGGGCACGACGCTGGTGTTGCCCAGGGAGTCGACCATCTCGACCTCTACGAGCCACGGCCCGGCCTCGTCACCGGGGAGCACGGTCAGCGGTCCGTCCCGGGTGCCCTGGACCTCACCCTCGAAATCCAGGATCACGTCGTGGGCCTCGGAACCCGACGGCGACGTGAAACGGACCGCAACATGGTCGATCCCGTCCTCGTCCATGGCTGTCACGGTCAGGTCGACCGACACCTCCGACGTGAGCGGACCGGTGTCCTGCGGATAGAAGGCGAAGTCGGTCAGCTCCCACAGGCGGATCTCCTGGGCGGCGCCGGTGGCTGCCAGAGGGGACGTGATCGAGATGGCGAGGACGGCTCCGACGACTGCGCGACCTGACAGAGAGAGTCTCATGGGACTCCTCCTTTGTTCCCTCAGGTGCGCGTCACATGCGTTCGGCACACCTGACCCCACGGGGGCTGGTTCCCCTCCTGCAATGCCTGGCACCCGGGCTGGCGGATGCCTTTCCCCATATCGGCAGTTTGGGGTAGTTCTCCCCAACCGTTCCTTCGGGTTTGATCCGGAGCCAATCCGATGGTTTCCAGCGCGGCCCGGGCCAGTTCGTCTGTCCCTCGTACCTTCACGTGCGTCAACCGGGGGCAGGTGCACCAAAGGGGAGCGTGCTCATGACGGCGAGTGAGTGTGGCGGCCTCGAGCAGGAGAGTTGCCGGATCCGAGGTGGCGCCGCGACCCGTGCGCCCCGCTGCCGGGCGTCCCTCCTCGCAGGCCTCAAGAAACCGCGAGGCCGAAGCAGTGGGTGAAGAATCTGCTCGTGTTCGCGACCGTCGGATCTTCGGGCTCCACCGTCCTCGGGGATCGCGACGTCGTCCTGCGCGTCCTCGTCACGTTCGGGGCCTACTGCCTCGCGGCGAGCGGCACCTACTTCCTCAACGACACGCTCGACGTCCAACGCGATCGCAACCACCCTACGAAGCGGTACCGTCCGATTGCCGCGGGCACGATCCCCACCGGTGTCGCCTACATGATCGCCATCTGCGCACTCTCCGCCACCGTTGCCGTTCCCTCCTGTGGGTGAACGGGCGGACCGCGGTCGCGTTGGGCGTGTACGTCTCGACGACGATCTGCAGCCTGTGGCTCAAACACGTGCCGATCCTCGACATCGTCTGGTTGCGGCCGGGTTCGTGATCCGCGCCGTTGCCGGGGCCACGGCGGCCGAGGTCCCGATCTCGGACTGGTTCGTCATCGTGACATCGTTCGGCTCGCACTTCGCGGTGCTAGGGAGCGGCGTGGGCTCGCACCGCAAGGCACTGGAGGGGCGCCAAGGCTCCCCGCTGCCGGAGCAGACCGCGTGGAGGCCTGACATTCGACGCTGCCCGGACGGAGGACCACGAGTCGATTGTCGGGGCGGCAGGACCTGCCCGAACACGACAGGCAGCAGCGCTCGACGTCGTGGAGGTCAACTACCTGGGGGCGGTGTCGGTTCTGTACCCGCTCGTCGAGAGACTCCGCAGACAGGGCCATGGGACGATCTGCGTGCTGTCGAGTGTGGCGGCGGAACGGCCGCGTCGGTCCAACTACGTGTACGGGTCGTCGAAAGCCGGGCTCGACTGGTTCTGCCAGGGCCTGGGGGACTCCGTGGTGGGGACCGGTGTGAGGGTGCTGATCGTCCGTCCGGGAATGGTGCGCACGAAGATGACCGACGGAATGGACGAGTCTCCTCTCACGGTCGACCCCGAGGAGGTCGCCGATGCGATCAAGGCGGGACTCGCCTCCGGCCGGGAGATCGTGTGGGTTCCCGCCCGCATCCGCTGGGTGATGAGCGCGCTCCGGCACCTTCCCCGCAGCCTCTTTCGCCGCCTGCCGCTCTGAATCACCCGACCGCTTCCCGGTACACCTCGAGGGTCGCCGCTGCACAGCGGGCCCAGGTGAACTCGGCGGATCGTCGCATCCCCGCCTTCGCGAGTTGTGCCATCTTGTCGGGCTCCGAGAGGAGCGCACCGATCGCGTCCCGCCACGCATCCGTGTCTGTAGGAGGGATGCGCCGGCCGGCAGAACCGGCGACTTCGTCCAGCGCTGGGATCGCCGAGTGAGCCACCGGCGTTCCGTGTGCCATCGCTTCGAGAACGGGGAGCCCGAACCCCTCGTGCAGGCTGGGGACCGCGACGAGGTCGGCGCCTGCGTAGAGGGCGTGCAGGTCCGCGTGGCCGACCTGGCCGATGAGATGGAGGCGCCGCCCGAGAGTCTCGACGTCACAGGACGCCACGAGTCCCGAGTCGAGCCAGCCACCCGGGCCCACGAGGACGAGATCGTGGTCGAAGCCCTTCTCGGCAACGAGCTGCGCGAAGGCAGACACCAGAGTCCCGACGTTCTTGCGCGGCTCGATCGTTCCCACCCAGAGGACGTATGGACGTTCCGACAGCCCGTGGTGCGACCGGACGCTCGTCACGGTCGAGGCGGCCACCTCGACCGCCTCGACTCCGTTCGGGACGACTCGGATGCGCCCGGGGTCGATGCCCGTGTTCTCGCGGATCTCGGCCGCTGCGGCCTCGCTCACCGTGATCACCAGATCGGCGCGTTCTGCGGCGTACAGTCCCTGCCTGTGGAAGCGGACGCCCCGCCGAGGAAAGGTCTCCGGATGCAGAACGGGAGCGACGTCGTGGACCGTCACGACCAAGGGCCGTCGACCCCGCGGCGGAACCGCCACCGAAGTCGCATGGACGAGATCGACGCCGGCGAGTCCGCGAGCCAGCCACGGGGTGGGCGGGAACCGGAGCAGGTGCCACGCGTCGTAGAGGAGGGGCCGGGGAAGCGGCAGGATCGCCGTCCGCGATGCCAGGGCTGCCGGTATCCCGTGCCGACTCATTGCGCTCTCGACCGCCCTTCTGGAGTGCAGGGCGACGAAGGGCACGACATCGCAGTCGTCCCCGCTGTCGAGGTTGGTCAGGAGCGCCCGGCAATACGTTCCGATTCCGCCGGGAATCGGGTGGAGGAGCTGTTCGGCGTTGAGCGCCACCCTCAACGGTCCGGCCTCTTGCGATGGGCGGCAACGTCAAGGTGCAGACCGCTCCGGGAGCCAA
>QWHP01000089.1 GCA_021404985.1 Actinobacteria bacterium ATB1 | reverse complement strand
TCGATCTGCCATCCGTCCACGATGAAGTCCTTGCGGAGCAGTGGCACGTCAACCGCCGAACGGACGGACTTCAGGTCGGCGAGGGACCCTCCGAAGTGCTCTTCCTCCGTGAGGACCGACACGGCTGCCGCGCCTCCGCGGACGTAGGCGGCTGCCCGGGTGACGGGGTCCGCCGCCACTGCGATCTCACCTGCCGAGGGGGACGCCCGCTTGACCTCGGCGACGATCCCGAAGGTCCCGAGATGGAACGGTCGGACCGGCGAAGCCTCGGAGAGGTCCACCTCGGGCAGCTCGCGCTTGCGCGCTGCGACCCGGCGCCGCTTGGCGTCACAGATCTCGGCCAGGACATCGGGCATGAGGGGATGCTACGCGTCGCCTCTTCAGGCACGGATCGGTATCCAGACACTGAAGATCGACCCGCGGCCCACCTCGCTCCGGACCGACACCGTGCCCCCGAGGGCACGCGTGAGCTCGGACACGATCGCGAGCCCCAGACCGGTGCCCGCCGGCCTCTCCCCCGGCAGGTGCTCGGCTACGTAGAGGCGCTCGAACACGTGCTCGACAACGTCCGGAGGCATGCCGCGGCCCGTGTCCGACACGTCCACGCGCACGGACCCCCCCGGCAACCCTTCGGACGGCGGGCAGGCCGCCCAACGCACCTCGATCGTGCCTCCCTCGGGCGTGTGCCGCAGCGCGTTCTCGAGGAGGTTCGCCACCACCTGGACCACGCGGTCGGGATCCGTCCGGGTGACGGGAAGGGGCGCAGCCGACACGCGGAACGACAGCCTTGCCGCCTCGACTCTCTGGCCGAAGGACTCCGAGAGCTCGACGAGGTCCTCTCCGAGGTCGACGACCTGCTCGTGCAGTCGGAATTCCCGCGCGTCGAGACGCGCCAGATCGAGGAGGTCGTGAACCAGACGCTCGAGTCGTCCGGCCTCGTTCTCGATCACCTTGCCTGCGTGAACGGCGGCGTCCCCGGTCACCGCGCCGTCCGCGATCGCCTCCCCGTAACCCTTGATCGATGTCAGGGGAGTCCGGAGGTCGTGGGACACCGACATCACGAACGATCGCTCCGCGCGGCGAGACCTCTCGAGCTCGTCTGCCATCCGGTTGAAGCTCTCCGCCAGATCGCCGACCTCGTCCGAACCCTCGGGCTCGACGCGTGCGGAGAGATCCCCTGCCGCAATGGCTCCCGCAGCGGTCTGGAGCCGACGGATCGGACGCGTGAGCCTGTTCGAGAACCAGACCGACATCGCGAGCGCGAACGCGAGAGCGCTGATCCCGGCGAACGCCAACGGGGAACGCCAGAGCGTACGGTCGGTCTCGGGCGATGCCGAGAGGACGAACACATACCCTCCCGTCCTTCCCTGGAGCCCGGCAGCGACCCACACGACAGTGCCGTCGGGACCCCGGAGGCGCCCGGACTGGCGTTCACCGCCCAAGAGGGACTCGACGTCGAGAACCGACGGATCGAAGTCGGCCAGGAGGTCGGCCTCGACGTCGATCCGCTCGGGTTGTCTCAGGACGCCGTCGAGTCCGACCCGGTAGATCTCCGCCGACTCGACCTGGCTGACGAGCCGGAGCAGCGCTGTGAAGAGGCCCAGGCCGGCCCGCCTGTCGCCCTGCTGCTGGGGCACGGTGATCGACGGTTCGGCGAGGAAGTCGACGAGGACATCCGCCTGCTTGCCGAGCTCGTCCCGAGTCGCCTCGTTGACGGATCGGCGTGCGAGCAGCACCGACACGATGCCCGAGAGCAGGAGGGCGGCGCCGGTGACGACGAGCATCACGAGGAAGATCTTGCCCCTCAGGGAGAAACGCCTCCGCGTCGTGTTCACCGGGAGTCGACGAGCTGGTAGCCGACCCCCCAGACCGTCCTGATCCGCGGGTCGTCACCGAGCTTCTTGCGAAGCTGGCGGATGTGCACGTCCACGGTTCGGGTCTCACCGACCCAGTCGTAGCCCCAGACGCTGCGCAGGATCTGTTCCCTGCTCATCACGAGCCCGGAGTTCTCGGCGAGGAACCAGAGGAGGTCGAACTCCTTCGCTGTGAGCGACGTGACCTGCCCCGATGCGTTGCGCACCTCACGACGGCCGGAATCCACGACGGTGCCGTCGATCTCGATCGAGTCGGACTGGGGGCCGCCTCCCTGGCGGCGCAACACGGCCTTGACCCGGGCCACGAGCTCGCGGGGAGAGAACGGCTTGGTCACATAGTCGTCACCGCCCATCTCGAGCCCGAGAACCTTGTCGATCTCGGAGTCACGCGCCGTGAGGAACACGAGAGGGAGCTCGCGTCCCTTCGCCCGCAGCTCGCGGCACACCTCGAAACCGTCGATGCCCGGCAGGTTGACGTCGACGACGGCCAGCCGGGGTGCCGAGCGGTCTACCTCGACGAGCGCGTCCTCACCTGTTGCGGTACGGACCACCCTGAACCCCTCTTCGGCCAGGTACATCGAGATCAGCTCCGCGATGTTGTCCTCGTCCTCACAGACGAGGATCGTGCCCTTGTTCACAGCCACCCCATCATGATCGACACGTGTTGGCCCGCGGGCAACGATCTGTTCGAGAAATGTGAAGCACGCAGGATCACGCGATGTCGGCTTCGGTCCCGGCGGCCCGGCGCACGAGACCCCGGTACGCCGCCATCGCCGAGGAGCCCTCGTGTACCACCTTGAAGACCTCACGGGCGATGGGCATCTCGACCTCGTACCTCTCCGAGAGCTCCATGACGACCTTGCAGGTCCTCACGCCCTCGGCGACCATGTTCATCTCCTGCGTGATCTCGTCGATGGTCCGGCCTTTCCCGAGTTGCTCTCCGACGTGCCTGTTCCGGCTCTGTGGGCTGATGCACGTCGCCATCAGGTCCCCCATGCCGGCGAGACCCGCGAAGGTCTCGGGCTCCCCGCCCATCGCAACCCCGAGGCGGGTGAGCTCGGCGAGGCCGCGGGTGATGACGAGCGCACGTGTGTTGTCGCCGACGCCCACCCCGTCGGCCATGCCGGCAGCGATCGCGATCACGTTCTTCAACGCACCGGCGACCTCCGCCCCGCAGACGTCACGTCCGACGTACACACGGAAGAGGCCGGAGTGGAAGACGCGCTGGAGCTCGCGTGCGATGCGCATGTCCGACGTCGCTATCAGTGCCCCGGCGGCGTAACCGGCGATGATCTCCCTCGCGAGATTCGGACCCGTGAGGACCGCAATGGGGTGTCCTGGGAGGACCTCGCTGATGACCTCCGACATGCGGTCCAAGGTCCCCTGCTCGAATCCCTTCGTGAGGCTCACGATCGGAACCCAAGGCCGGATGTGCTCGGCCGCGTCCTCCAACACCTCGCGGAAGCCATGTGAGGGGACGCCCATCACGACGACGTCGGCGTCGCTGCACGCCTCTCCGATGTCCACCGTCGCCTCGAGCTTCGACGACAGGCGAAAGCCCGGGAGATACCGTCCGTTCGTACCTTCCGTCCGGATCTCCTCGGCGAGCTCGGGCCTGCGTGCCCAGAGGATCGTGGAAGGCACGTTGCGTGAGGCCAGGCACGCAACTGTCGTTCCCCACGACCCGGCACCGACGACTGCAACTCTGAGACCACGCATCTCGCCTCGACTTCCTCGAACGCTCCGTCCTCCGGTCCCGCGATGATCGCGCGGACGGACGCCGCGTGACAGGATGACCAGGACTCGATTTGCAGAGGCGCCACCAGACAGCTCTCACAAACTCGTCTCAGAAAGAGGGACACCTGCTCGGGTGGTGCAGGGAAGGAATCGCGCCCCGGTGAACACTGAGCACGTCGAGAACAGCCCGTATGACGAGGATGGTGCCCCTCGACGCGGGTGCTGGAACCGGCGAGATCGCTCCTACTACGTGGGATCGCGATCCAGCCATCGTCGGTTTCGGGAGTCCCTTGGCCTTTCAGGGGGACGACCACAGGGGCCTGGCAGCGGTTCCCCACGTCGGGGCAGCGAATTGGGGAACCGCCCGCCCCCCATGCGGGGCAGGGTCCGTGGCATGGCCAAGTGACGTCGCACACACCCTCTCCGGGGTGTGTGCGACGCGCAGGGCCTGTGAGGGATCAGGTGGGAAGGGTCAGGGAAGAACCTCTCCGGACATCGCCGCTCCTGCACCGGTGACCGCGACCTGGTCGCCGGGCTCCAACTCCACACGGAGGAGTCCGAGACCGCCGGGCGAATCCCATTCGGGGCACCACGCAGTCGTCGTGAGTGCACCCACGACCTTGCCGCCCTTCTCGAGTTCCGCGCCCGGAGTTGGCACGGTCTCGCCCGACAGTCGCACGCGGCGCGGACAGCGGTTCGGGTGGCCACGCGACCAGATCCGCTCGACGAGCTCTTGACCCGTGTAACAACCCTTCTCGAGGCTGACGGCGCGGGGCACGAGTCCGGCGTCGTGAGGGATCGTGCTCGTGTCATAGTCGACCCCGAAGATAGGAAAGCCGATCTCGACTCTGCGGGCGTCGACTGCGGCCGGCGAGGCGATCACGACACCCTCGAGCTCGGGGGGTTCCTCCTCGGACACGACGACGAATCCACCGAGGCCTTCCTCGCTGTCCTTCAGGACGGTGAAGAGGCCTTCCCTGACGAACGTCAACGGCTCGTCCGGCAGGGTCGTGAGGACGGACACCGCACTGCCCGCCTCGGGACCGACCATCGACCGGACGTCGAGTGAGCGTGCCCCCCGGATCTCGACGTCGACACGGACCTTGAACCTCTTCAGCGCGTCCACGACGGGCCCCACGCTCGCACGGTCGACGAGGTAACGGAACCGGCTCTCGTCCAGACACAGGAGCCGGCCGACTCCCTGCAGCCTGCCCTGTGGACTCAGCGAGAGGGACTCGCAGGCTTCACCAGGCCCGAGGGACCTGACGTCTGCCGAGAGCTGGCCGTTCAGGAACTCCCTTGCATCGGCGCCCGCCACGTCGACGGCCCCATGGTCCCAGACGACGGCTCCAGCCCCGTGGACCAGCGACTCGTACCCGTCGGCGGGTCCGCCCGTGCCGTCGCCGCGGCTCATCTTCCCTCGCTGCGCCGCAACATGTCCGCGGCCTCGATGGCGACGAGGACGCCTTTGGCCTTGTTGCGGCTCTCACGCTCCTCGTATGCGGGGTCGCTGTCGGCGACGATCCCGCCGCCCGCCTGCACGCAGGCTCGACCACCCGAGATGACCGCGGTACGAAGTGCAAGTGCCGTGTCGAGGTTCCCCGAGAAGTCGACGTAGCCGACAACACCGGCATACGGGCCGCGCTGTGACGGTTCGAGCTCGTCGATGATCTCCATCGCCCGGACCTTGGGGGCACCCGACACCGTCCCGGCAGGAAAGGTGGCGCGCAGGACGTCCATCGGCCCCGTCCCGGGACGCGTCCGCGCCACCACGGTCGAGACGAGGTGCATCACGTGGCTGTATCGCTCGACAGCCATGAACTCCGGCACTCGCACGCTGCCGTACTCTCCGACGCGTCCGAGGTCGTTCCTAGCGAGGTCGACGAGCATCAAGTGCTCGGCGCGTTCCTTGGGGTCCTCGAGGAGACCTGCTGCCAGCCGTTCGTCCTCGGCCTCGTCCGCCCCCCGCCAACGTGTACCTGCGATCGGACGCGTGAGGACAGTCGCCCCGTTGAGGCGGACCAGTTCCTCGGGGGAGGCACAGACGATCGTGACGTCGGGGTGCTCGATGTAGGTCATGTAGGGGGACGGGTTGACGATCCGAAGAGCGCGGTGCACGTCGAAGGGATCGCCCTCGAAAGGACGTTCGAACCGCTGCCCGAGGACGACCTGGAAGATGTCGCCTGCGAGGATGTACTCCTTGGCGGTGGACACCATGGCACGGTACTCGTCGGACGTCATGTTCGACACGGGTTCGGGGATCTCGTCGGGGACGCGCGGGGTGTGGGCCGGGATCGAAACGGGCCTACCCAGGTCGGATGCCACGGCGTGGAGTGCGTCGATGGCCTCCGCGTAACGCCGGTCGAGTGTCGCAGGATCCCGGGTGTCCCCCACCCAGACGTTGCGTACCGCCACCAGGCGCTGCCGGAAATGGTCGAAGGCGACGAGAGTCCCGGTCGCGAAGAGAAGGAGCTCGGGCACCCCGAGCGGATCCGGGTTCGTGACGGGAACGCGTTCCATGAACCGCACGGTCTCGTAGCCCCAGTATCCGACGAGGCCCGCGTGGAGCGGGGGGAGCCCGGTCAGGGCAGGCGTGCGGTGGATCCTGAGGATCTCCTCTATCGCCTCCAGGGGATCCTCACAGTCCCGTACGGATTCGGCGGCTTCCGGCAGGTCACCCTCCACCTCGACGCGGGAGGGACCCCCGACGCGACCCGCCCGCGACACGAGTACGAAGAGGGGGTCGCGGCCGAGGAACGAGAACCTTCCCCACTGCTCGCCGTGCACCACGGACTCCAGCAGGAAGCTGCGGTCACCTCGGAGCTTCAGGAAGGCCGAGACGGGTGTCTCGAGATCGCCGAGCATCTCGCAGAAGACGGGGACGACGGTGTAGTCGGCTGCGAGGCTGCGGAAGGTCTCGGGGTCCGGGGAGACGACGAGCTCCGAGTCGGAGACTGTCGGTGCCGGCACGCCCGTCAGCTCCCGACGTTGCTCGGAGGGTCCGACGGGTCCTGTCCGAGACCTCCACCGAAGCTGCGGTGGAAGCAGGAGCGTTCACCAGTGTGGCATGCGACGCCGTTCTGACGGACGAGGACCAAGACGCAGTCCGAGTCGCAGTCGTACCTCACGTCGACCACCTTCTGGGTGTTCCCGGACGTCTCGCCCTTCACCCAGTACTCCTGCCGGCTCCGGCTCCAGAAGCAGGTCGCACCACTCGTCAGCGTGCGACGGAGCGCTTCGTCGTTCATGTAGGCGACCATCAAGACGTCGAGGGAATCGGCATCCTGGACCACCGCTGGAACGAGCCCGTCGGTACCGTACTTCACGGCTTCGAGCTCGTCGGGGAGGAGTGTGATCGGCATGCGGACGATGGTAGGCGGACGATGGTAGGCGGGACTCCCGATTCCGCCCGCCCGTTTCGCGTCGACTCGGACGAGCCGCCAGATCAGCGCAGGCGGCGGACGGTGACTCCGGCGCCGGCCAATGCCTGTTTGGCCTCAGCGATGGTGTGGTCACCGAAGTGGAAGATCGACGCCGCGAGGACTGCATCCGCCTTGCCCTCGACTACACCCTCGACGAGGTGCGCCAGCTCTCCCACTCCCCCGGATGCGACGATCGGGATCCCGACCACGTCCCGGACCCGGCGCAGGAGCTCGAGGTCGTAACCCTCACGCGTGCCGTCCCTGTCCATCGACGTGAGAAGGATCTCGCCCGCACCGAGCTCTTCGCAGTTCTCCGCCCAGACGAGGACGTCGAGGCCTGTGGGAGTGCGCCCCCCGTGGGTCCAGACCATCCAGGACGTACCTGTCCGGCGTGCGTCTATGGCGACGACGATGCACTGGGCTCCGTACCTGTCGGAGGCCTCTGCCACCAATCCCGGGTTCTCGACCGCGGCCGTGTTCACGGACACCTTGTCGGCGCCGGCATGGAGAAGGTGCCTCACGTCGTCGACGTTGCGCACCCCACCGCCGACGGTCAAGGGCATGAACACCTCGTCGGCCGTGCGCTCGACCACGTCGTAGATCGTGTCGCGTTCCTCGGCCGAGGCCGTGATGTCGAGGAACACGAGCTCGTCGGCACCCTCGCGGTCGTATCGGGCGGCGAGCCCCACTGGATCACCTGCATCCCGGATGTCGACGAACCGGGTGCCCTTGACGACCCTCCCACAGTCGACGTCGAGGCACGGCACCACCCGTACGGCGAGCGTGTTGCGCCTCACAAGTCCCCCACTGCTTCCTCCGCAGCGGCCATCGCTGCGATCGCCCCTTCGACGTCGACATGGCCTTCGTAGATCGCCTTGCCCACCACGGCACCGGCGATCCGCCGCCCGTTCCGGTGGAGCGTTGCGAGGGTCACGAGGTCGTCGATGCTGCCGACCCCTCCTGAGGCGAGCACCGGAACCGCGACGGCCACGAGGAGCCTGACGAGACCCTCTACGTCGGGTCCGGACAACATGCCGTCGCGTGACACCTCGGTGGCGAGCAGTGCAGCAATCCCCATGCCCTCGAGCCGTCGCGCGAGGGTCTCGACGGTCGTCCCAGCGCCCTCCTGCCATCCACGGACCGCCACCTCGCCTCCGAGGGAGTCGACGGCAGCCGCGACTCTCTCGGGGTGCCGTCGGGCGAGACGCTCCACGAGATCGGGATCCTCTATGGCGGCGGTCCCGAGGACGATGCGGTCGGCGCCGCAGTCCAGCATCGTCTCGCATGCCTCCTCGGTCCGCAGGCCGCCTCCCACCTGGACATGGAGCCGCGTTCCTTGGCAGATCGTGGCCACCGTCGCCGAGTTCTCACGTCCAGTCTCGAGCGCGCGGTCGAGGTCGACCACGTGGAGCCAGAGCGCGCCTGCCGACTCGAACGACTGGGCCCGAGCGAGCGGATCATCGTCGTACACGGTGAGGTCGTCGAGACGCCCCTGCTGGAGACGCACGCACCTCCCGCCGAGGAGATCGATCGCCGGGTAGAGGTCCACTAGCAGGCGCCTTTCGAACCGGCTGCCTCCGCGGCGGCACAGAGGGCGACGAAGTTCGCCCAGAAGGCGAGTCCATCCTTGGACGACTTCTCGGGGTGGAACTGGACCGCCCACAGGTTGTCGCGCTCGATGGCAGCCACGAACTCGACCCCGTACTCGGCATGGGTCTCCGTCGCCCCGGTACCGGGGGCCACTGCATAGGAATGGCAGTAGTAGAAGCGGGTCGAGGGATGGATGCCTACGAACAGCCTGCTCGGGGTCGGCCACGTCTGCAGGTCCCATCCCATGTGGGGCACGGAGAGATCGTCGCTACCGACCCGGATGCAGCGGCCGGGCAGGATGCCGAGCCCGATCGAGCCGCCCTCGTCGGAGCCCTCGACGAGGATCTGCATCCCGACGCATATCCCGAGGAAGGGTTTGCCCCGCTGACACCAGTCGCTGACGACCCTGTCGAGCCCCGAGGCGCGAAGACTGTCGACGCAACGTCCGAAGTGGCCCTGCCCGGGGAGGACGAGCCCGTCGAAAGCCCCTTCCGCGACGGCGTTCGGCGAGTCCACGACCTGTGCATCCGCTCCTGCATGCTGTGCCGCCCTCCACACGGACCGGATGTTGCCCATGCCGTAGTCGAGAACGGCCAGCCTGGAAGGCCGGCTCACGCCAGCGTCCCCTTCGTGGAGGGAACCTGCCCTCTGCGTCTGGGGTCGGCCGTGACCGCGTCGGACAGAGCCCGTGCGATCCCCTTGAAGGCAGCCTCGGCGACGTGGTGCACGTTGCGACCCGCCCGGCAGACGACGTGAAGCGTGATGCCGGCATCGACCACGAACGCACGGGTGAACTCCTCGAGGAGCTGCGTGTCGAAGTCACCGATACGTCCCTCGCCCCGGGTCATCTCCCACACGAGGTAGGGCCTCCCCGACAGGTCCAGTGCGACCTCGACACGTGCCTCGTCGAGCACAGCAGTCGCCCATCCGAACCGCCTCAGGCCGGCCCGATCGCCCGCTGCTTCACGAAAGGCCTGGCCGAAGGCGATCCCGACGTCTTCGACGGTGTGGTGCGCATCGACGGCGAGATCCCCCACCGCCTCGATCCCGAGCCCCAGACCACCGTGCCTGGCGAGCTGGGCAAGCATGTGGTCGAAGAACGGGACACCTGTGTCGATCTCGACATCCCCCCCGTCGAGATCGAGGGAGACCTCGACCCGCGTCTCGGCGGTCTTGCGGCCGACTTGGGCTCGGCGCCTCGTGCTGTCTGTTTTGCTGGGATCGTCCATCTACTCGTCCGGGGTCACCCGGCAGGCTA
>QWHP01000088.1 GCA_021404985.1 Actinobacteria bacterium ATB1 | reverse complement strand
TTCCGTGCCCGCCAGATCCGAGCCACGGTGTCCTTGCCGACCCCGTGCCGTTCGGCCATCGTGCGCGTCGACCACGCCGTCGACTCGTCGTCGGGAACGGTGTGCAACGTGTCGTCGACGATCGCGTCGATCACCTCCTGGGGGATCTCGGGCTTGCGGCCCCGCCCCGGCGCGATCGAACCCACCGCATCGACCCCACCCGCCTCGAACTTACGGCGCCAGCGCCTCACCGTGTCCGGTGTCGTCGAACACTCCCGGGCGATCACCGCGTTCGCCTCGCCGTCGGCCGCCAACAGCAGCGCCGAGGCTTGCACCACACAACGATGCGGCAACGACGTCGAGCGAGACATCCACTCCAGCTCCGCTCGATGCTCGTGAGACACCTTCAGAGGAGCAGCAGTGATCACCGGCATGCCCCGGATTCTAACCAGCCTCACTATTTGAGCGACGGACCACTAGCTGACCATCGTGACGTCGCCGGGGCGGGCCTCCGGATCATGCAGAGACCGTCTGGAGGAGCTCGAGCGTCCGTATCTCGAAGTCATCCGAGACGTGCACAACCTCCTCGACGAAACCGCCGAGGTTCACGTTGAAGGAGAACCCCATGGGTGCGTCGAGGGGACGGAAGAAGTTGTCGTGGTGATGTGGGACGACCACTCGGGGTTCGAGCAGGCGCAGGATCCTTGGTACGTACCGGCGGGAGAACGCTCGGCCGGCGATTCCCGCGAGGAAGATGTCCACCCCGCCACGGGGGACCTCGCCCTCGACGAGGTTGGCCGAGCCTTGGTGATAGATCGCCGTGCCGGCGGCACGCACGAGGATCCCCATGACGTCCCCGCAGCAATATGCCGAGGCGGTGAGGGCTTCGAGGGACTCGCACGTGATCTCACCGTCGCTCGGGACCTTCAGACCGAGAAGGAGTTTGGAGTGGAGGCTCGGCACGAACGTCACCTGGAAGGGGCCGATCTCGTAGATCCGGTGAGGTTCCACGCGTGTTGCGTGGTCGGCCAGCCCGTGCAGGCCCATGAGAGTCTGCAGCGACTTGGACCCGTAGACCTGGCATCCCGTCAGGGCGGATATGAGCGGAACGTCCAGGGCGTGGTCGAAGTGCGTGTGCCCGACGAGAACAGCGTCGGCGCGTGTGACGTGGGAGGCGACGGTCTTAGCGGATGGCAAGGCAGGACGCTGGCTCATCACCGGGCGCCAGGGGACCCTTGTCAGGTAGGGGTCGATGTAGACGACGGTGTCTTCGAGCTCGAGGCGAAACCCGGCGGTACCCAACCACGTCAGGGACAGACCGGGTGGGAAGTCCGTCTCGGACCGTGCCCAGTTCAACTCGGCGGAGACGCTGGGATCGTTGCCGTGCCGGGTGAGCATGGACGGACGCAGGGTCATGTCAGCATTCCAGGATGTCGAGGCGGCGGATCCTACCGCCCGCGATCTCCAGTCTGCCGAAGGAGTGTGTGGGCGCACGACGGCGATGTGTCGGGGAGCCGGGGTTGAACAGCGTCAGGCCCTCATCGTCGGTCACGGTCTCGGGCCAATGTGTGTGCCCGTGGATGACAAGGTCGGCGGACGGGAAGCGGCGTCGCATGCGCAACGTGCGTCCGGCTACCGGTCCGGCGTCGTGGATGAGCGCCACGGTGACACCCTCGATGGCCGCCTCGACTGTCTCGGGGAGACGGCGAGTGAGTGTGTAGTCGTTGTTCCCGAGGACACAGTGGACGGGCTTCTCGGCTTCGAGCGCATCGAGCAGCGGTGCGGTGATGACGTCGCCGGCGTGAAGGACGAGGTCACTGGATGCAATGGCCTCCCAGATGGCTCTCGGCAGTCTGGCGGGGTCGACTGTGATGTGCGTGTCGGCGAGGACGACTGCCCGGACTGTCATCCGCCGCAGTATGCCAGACCTGCGAGGTCAGACGATCTGATCGAGGAAATGCCGCGTGCGCTGCTCGCGCGGGTTCGTGAACAGATCGCCGGGTGGGGCGATCTCGAGGATGCGGCCGTCCGCCATGAAGCCGACCCGATGCGCCGCGGAACGCGCGAACGACATCTCGTGTGACACGACGATCATCGTCATGTCTTCCGCGGAGAGAGCGGCCATCACGTCGAGGACACCTCCGGTGGTTTCGGGGTCGAGGGCGGAGGTGGGCTCGTCGAAGAGCATCACCTTGGGATCCATGGCGAGGGCACGGGCCATCGCCACGCGCTGCTGCTCGCCACCGGAGAGCTGCGCGGGGTACTTGCCCGACAGGTCCCGGGTTCCGACGCGCTCGAGTTGGCCCAGCGCGACCGCCTCCGCTTGCTCCTTGGAGCGGTTCAGGATGGCTCGCTGCGCGTAGGTCACGTTCTCCAACACGGTCATGTTCTGGAAGAGGTTGAACTGCTGGAAGACCATGCCCGTCTCGCGACGGATCTCCTGTACGTCCTTCGAGGCGTCCGTCATCTCGCGTCCACACACCCGGATGTGTCCCGAATCGTGTCGCTCCAGACGGTTGACGCATCGGATGAGGGTGGACTTCCCGGCACCGGAAGGGCCGATCAGCACGACCGTCTCGCCAAGGGCGACGGACAGGCCGACGTCGTCGAGGACGTGAAGGTCCCCGAACCACTTGTGGACGTGCTCGAGCACGACGATCGCGTCTGATGCGTTTGTCCCGTTCGTCTTCGCCGGATCCTGGGTCACGGTGCGACACCACCCGTCGCAAGACCGACCGCGAGGTCGATCGGGGGTCGAACTGCGCGGGAATCGTACAGATCCCCGGTGGTCAGCCGCAGTGGAGATCCATCGCGTTCCCGCTGTGATCGCTGGCGAACACCAGGCCGCCGGAACCCGGCGGGTCGAGCGGTAGGTTGGCCCAGTTGCCCGTCGGGACCGCGTCCCCGTCGAGATCTGCGCCGGTGTCGACGTGCACGGGACACCCCGGGTGGCCGCGCACCATGATGTAGTCGATGCGCTCGCCATCGAGCATCGCCGGGTCGTACAGGTCATCTGGCGGCTCGCGCCCCCCGCTCGTGCAACTCGTCCTGTGCGTCTCGTCGCATTCGGGGTTCCCGGCCAAGAGGTGAGTGTCGTCGAAGTAGTGGTCGAGGAACAGGCTGTACGCGGCCTCACCCGGCTCGGCGTTGAAGTCGCCCGTGACCACATGAATGCTGTCGGGCGGCGCATGCGTCCCCAGGTGCCGGAGTACCACGCGGGCACTGCACACCCGGGCGTCGTCGTCGTCCAGGTCGCAGTGGGGCGGGCAGCCCGCCAGCAGGCACGGGAAGTTCGTTGCACCGGCATGTAGGTGGGTCGTCACGAGGTCGACGCGTCCCAGATCGGTATCCAACGTCACGTGGTGCGCCACGTACGGGAAGGACGGGAGATCGATGAGATGCTCGTCGACAACCGGGAGCCGGCTGAGCACGGCGGTCTGTTCGATCCCGAGAGTGAGGGCGTCGTTTCGAAGTATGTGCAACCCGTACTCACCTGCACACACGGAGGGCACCTTCGCCCTCAGGACCTCTGCGACGCGGAGATCGATCTCCTGAAGTGTGACGACGTCGGGGCAGCGTGCCGATTCGATGTGTCTCATCAGCACGCCGATCCTGCCCGGGGCGTCGCAGTTGTCGGTTTCGGGGGTGCAGGCGGGCGCCCCGAGCCAGAAACCGTGCAGGGCGTTCAGGTTCACGACAGTCAGGTCTTCCGGCGGCAGGGTCCCTCCGGCGACGGCGGGTGGGGGAGCGGGTGGAGTGGGTATCGGCAGGGGGTCGCAGGCAGCCAGAAGAAGGACGAGGCCGGCAGCGAAGATGTGGGCGAGCCGTGCCGAGCCGATCGGGCCTCCCCGCCGCTGCCCGCCCGAGTCCGCGATGTCGGATCTGGTCTTCACGTCATTGGCTCCCGACCTCAATGTTGCACGCCGTCCGTCCGGTGTCCTGCAGGAACCGCCAAGTCGTGAGCGGTTACCCTCCACACATGGCATCCAGGCTCTACGCATCCAGAGACGACGCCCTCGCTGCCTTTGCTGCCCACGTCTCACAGGGGAAGGTGGACTTCTTCAAGGGAGTGGGTCTCGACCTGGTGATGGGGCGACGCGAGGGATGTCACTTCTGGGACGTCGACGGGCGGCGGTTCCTCAACGCCCACTCCAACGGTGGCGTGTTCAACATGGGGCATCGCCATCCTGACCTCGTCGCCACACTGCGCAGAGCACTCGACGACTGGGACGTGGGGAACCACCATCTGATTTCCGAGGCGCGTGCCCGGCTCGCCGAAGATCTCACCGAACTCCTCCCGGGGGACGTCGACAAGGTGGTCTTCGCCGTCGGAGGGGGAGAAGCCGTCGACACAGCGCTCAAGATGGCGCGTGGCCTCACGCAACGCCCGAAGATCGTGTCGGCCCAAGGCGGATACCACGGGCACACCGGGCTCGCGATGGCGACAGGGGACCCCAAGTACCGGGATCCGTTCGGGCCCCAGCTCCCGGGTTTCGTCCAGGTTCCCTTCGGCGACCTCGACGCGATCGAGCGTGCGGTCACGCAGGACTGCGCCGCAGTGATCCTCGAAGCGGTGCCCGCCACGTCGGGCATCGTCGTGCCCGAAGCGGAGTACATGCGGGGAGTTCGGGAGCACTGCGACAAGACCGGGACGCTGCTGATCCTCGACGAGGTGCAGACGGGGCTCGGCCGGACGGGACGCATGTTCGCGTGTGAGCACTGGGGGATCGTCCCGGACTTCGTGGTCCTCGGCAAGGGTCTCTCCGGTGGTCTCGTGCCTATCTCTGCCACCTGCTACAGGACGCCCCACGACAGGATCTTCACGCCAGATCCCTTCGTCCACATATCGACGTTCGGGGGCGCCGAGCTGGCATGCCTGGTATCCCAGCGGATGCTCGAGATCGTCGCCGATCCGGAGTTCCTGGCTCGAGTCCGGAGAATCGGTGACGTTCTCGGGCGCGAGCTCGACGCCGTGACCTCCGAGCACCCCGAAGTCCTGGTCGCACCGCGGAGGCTCGGCCTGATGGCGGGCATCGAGTGGGCGTCCCCCGGCCTCGGCATGCTCGCAAGCAAGGCTCTGTTCGACGAAGGGGTGTTCGCGGTCTATTCCAACAACGACCGACGCGTCACCCAGATCCTTCTCCCCCTCATTGCCGGGGAGGCGGAGGTCGACGAGCTCACCTCCGCACTCGACGGCGCTGCCGGAAGGCTCGAGTCGGCCGACATGCTCGGAATGGCGGCCGCGCTGGACGGAGTCTGAGGGGACGGAGGCACGGCCGTGGACGAACGTCTCCTCACGGCAAGGGTCGACGAGTTCGAGCGGGGGCTCGACCCGGCGCATCCCGAGCAGCACGACATGCCGACCCGCGTTCTCGGGTACGGCGAGATGAGCACAGTGCTCGCGATCGAGGTCCCCCCGCTGGACGGGTGGGCGTGCAAGCGCATGGCGCTGTTCCGGTCCGAATCGGAGAGCGCCTCGTACGAGACGCTCCTCGCCGACTACGCAGCGGTGCTGCGAGGCATCGGCCTCGCAGTGCCCGAGCAGTGGGTCGCAACGGTGGAGAGCCCGCGCACAGGGCATCCCGTGCTCTACCTGCTCCAGCGGCGCGAGGATCCGGCCAGGTTCGGCAACAGCATCGCCGGCGGCATGGGGCCCGACCAGGCGGGCGCACTGGTGCGGCGCGTGCTGGCAGAGTCGGCGAAGGCGTGGGAAGGGGGGACGGCCGGGATGAGGGTCGGCCTCGACGCCCAGCTCTCGAACTGGGTCGTGTATTCCCGACCTGATGGGGAGGACTGGGATCGTGCGGACTTGCACTACGTCGACACCGGCACACCACTTCTGCGGGTCGATGGTGTCGAACAGATCGACGCAGAGCTCTTCATCCGGCTCTGCCCGGCGTCCCTCGCATGGATCGTGCGGAGGTACTTCCTTCAGGACGTCCTCGACCGCTACTACGACTTCGCGTCCGTCGCCGTCGACCTCGTCGCGAACCTCTACAAGGAGGGGCGTCCGGACCTCGTACCCGACTGCGCGCGGGCGGCCGACGACGTCGTCAGGGAGGTGACGGGCGCTGCCCCCGGAAGGGTCACGGAAGAGGTCGTGCGCTCGTATTACCGCGAGGACAAGCTCATCTGGAGGCTCTTCCTCGGGTTCCGTCGCACCGAGCGCTTCCTCTCATCCACCTTGTTGAGGCGTCCCTACGACGTGGTTCTGCCGGGCCGCATCCGCCGATAGCAGCCGGCCTGTACCGGAGAATGTCGGCCCTCAGATCCAGGATCTTGCCAGTCAACCTCCCCCGACAGAAACCGGAAGAGAACGCTTGACATCCATGGGAGGGAGGGTCGGAAAGTGTGTCCCTGCCCGTCTGTCAACCAGCAGCCTGAGATTCCGCCCGCCGGCACCCGATCAAACACACTCCCGACGAGAACAGACAACAGGGACTTTTCGATCTCGCACACCGTCCACCCGACCAATCTCCTGAATGATTGGGGATGGGCAGGCGACGGTGACCTGGAAGAGGGCGTTCTCGAGTCGGTGGTTGCCGCGTCGGCTGGCAGGCGGGTTGGTTGTCGTTTCGGCTTCTGCCCGTGGGTCCTGCGCCGGCATCACCTTACGAATCAGCCACCAAGGGTATGTCCCCATCAGCGGTCCACGGGTACCCCGGCGGTGGTGCAGGCGGCAACACTTCCCAGATCATTGATGACGGGGGCAATGAGCCATACCGGCACCGACGGACAGCACCGGACCGAGAGCCTGCAACAACGTCTGCTCAGGGCCCACGAATTACTGAGGAGGCGGGGAACTTCTCGGGGGAGCGCGAAAGAGGGCCCTTGGCCTGGGGTGCAAGGACCGATGCTCCTGATTCAGATACTTCATATAGCGGCTAGTGCACGCCGATAGACACGCATGAGCCAAACACGCCGTCTCGTCCACGTTCTCACGTTCGTGGCTTCCGTGGGCGTCCTTGCCTGGTGGGCGGGCTCGGTGCCCGAGGTGGAAACGCTTCCGGCGCTGGCGATGATCACCGCCTTCGCCTGGTCGACGTTGACGTTCGCCATGGTGGGCGCGCTCGGTTGGCGCCGGGAGCGCTCGACAGGCAGTCACACCGGGGAATCGCGCTCGATGACCGTACTCGTCCTGGTCACCGAGGACGACACCGACGAGAAGATTCTCACGGCCCTCGCCCTGGCGCAGGGTGTGGGGGAGGTAATCCTGGGAGACCTGGCGGCGGAGCCCCGGACGCGACTTGTCGAGAGCCTCGACGTGACTCTCCTCACGGGTGAAGTTCCCTCTGGAGTCGCGAACGAGGCCCTTGCACGTGCGAAGGGCGAGACGTTCTGCATCCTCACGGGTCAGGCATGCGCCGTGGTCTCGCAGCTGAGGCTGGCAGCAGCGATGGCGTCCGAGGACGTCGGCTGGGTACGCGCCTCCACCCGGCCCTACAACGAGGACCGCTTCGCCCCGGTCCCGCATGCCTCGATGGACGACTGCATCGACAGGCTGGCCGACGGATGGGGCCTCCACCAGTGGACCCCGAACGCGACCGTCCTGAACACGAAGGCCGCCAGAGAGGTCGGCGGGTTCGTGGAGGGACGACCGTGGGGTCACCTCCTGCGTCGACTGTCGGAGCGGGGCCATACGGGAGCCCGCCACAACGGGATCGTCACGGTCGTCGCGGCACCGTCCGAGCCGTCTCGCTTCTGGCGGTCCCACGTATGGGCGCAGCGTTCGAGGATTGCCGAGGCAGCCGACACGTTCAGGGAGCCCGGACGCGACGACCTCGCCGGGAGGTTCGCAGGCCTCGCAGTGGCGCTGCGAGGCCTCCGAGGAATACCCATCCTCCTGTGGATCGCCGGGTTCGGAGCGGTAGCGACCACCGGAGACGCGTTCACGTCGGCGCCCCTGTGGCCCATGACGGCAGCCCTTCTGGTCACGGCGGCGTTGCGCATGCTCGTCCTCTGTCCCTCGATCGACCCGCTGCGGTTCAACGAGGAGATCGTACGGACCGTGTACCAGGTTCCGGGGTCGATCTCCGCCGTACCCGGTCTTGCCGGGCGAACCGAGCCCGTTGTGCGGGCCACGTCGATCACCACTCTCGTTCCGGCCAGGATCCTGCTGTTCGTCGGCCTCCTGCTCTGTCTGGTGATCGGACAGGGGATGGCGGGTGTCGTGGGTGCCGTGCCTGTTGCGTCCGAGGGTGTCCAGGGATGGGGTGTAACGGCCTGCGCTGTGGTTCTGTTCATGCTCATACAGGCCATCGCCTATTCGGGCTCACTGCGCAGATCCGGACGCGACTCGTATCGTTTCCCCATCGAACTGGGTGTTCGTGTCGCAGGGAACGGGGGTCGCACGCTGGACCTCTCGGCCGGGGGAATGCGGATCCGAACGGGTGCGTCGCTTGATCCCGGCTGTCACGTGGACGTGAGGGTCGACTTCGCGGGGAACCCGATGAACGTGAACGCTGAAGTGCTGTACGTGCAGGACGTGCCCGGGAGCCACGTTGCGGGACTCAGGCTTGCTGAGACCGCAGAGAGGCGCTGTGCGTGGACCAGGGCGCTGTTCGCCGAGGCGGGGCTCCTTGAGACACTCGGGCTCGTATCGGATCGCGAGCAGGCTCACATCTGAGGCCGCCGAGGGGCCATCGTCGGACCAGAGCTCAGGCGAGGGTCGCGGTGATCTCGGCGAACTGCTCGAGTTCGCTGGGCGAGAGGGCGGCATATGCCCGGGCGACGATGGAGTCTGTGACCATCTCTGCCGCCTCCCAGCTCCGGCGCAGCCCCTCGCTCGGCTTTTCGAACGGTGGCTGCCAGCCGAAGAGCCGAGCGTTCGCCTCTCCGCCACCGGCGAGAACCGCCTCGATGGGGGAGAGCCCTGCACAGACGATTGCGATCCCGTGCGCGGATCCGCGCAGCTCACGCAGGACGTGCATCTCGTGGAGGGCCCGCGCACTCGGATCCGACGGGCGCTCCGTTGCCTGCCAACCGGCGAACAGGGACAGGCCTGCCGGGTC
>QWHP01000559.1 GCA_021404985.1 Actinobacteria bacterium ATB1 | reverse complement strand
AGAGGAGGCGACGAAGCTTTGCGAAGATCTTCTCGGGGCGGGTGCTCCCGGTCTTCACTTCTACACGCTCAACAAGTCCCCGGCGACCAGGCAGATCTACCTGAACCTGGGTCTGGGAGCCCAGTGAGGGTAACCGGCGGGGTGTGGACGCGAGAGCGGGACCACCGGGTGGATCGGTGGTCCCGCTCCGGGGTGCTGGTCCCCGGGACGTTGGGAGGACCGTCCCGGAGGCTCGTCGCTGGGGTCAGGCAGCCACTAGCGTCTTCAAGCTGCTTCGCCGAAGCTTCTTGAGCGCCGACTGCTCGATGCGTGTGATCTCCGAGGCGCTGCGCCCCAGGTTCTCGCCGATCTCACGGCGGGTCATCGGGGGAGCGCCGGTAAGGCCGAAGCGCAGACGCACGACATCTGCCTCCACACCGGGGAGCGCTTCGACGGCGGTGGCGATGTAGTCCATCACGAACGGGTCCGTGGCGTCCTCGAACGTCGGGTCGCCGCTCTCGGTGGCGAGGAAGTCCCCGAGCTCGGAACCCTCACGGTCGCCTACGGGCTTGTTGAGGGATGCCATGGAGACCGGGATCGCGAGCGTCGCTGCGACCTCACGCTCGGAGAGTCCGGTGGCGTCGGCGATCTCGGCTTCGGTGGGCTCGCGGCCGGTCCGGCCCTCGATCTCGCTTGCCGCCCTCAGAACCTTTGTGACGCGATCCCCGACGTGGACGGGGAGCCGGATCGTGCGCCCGCCGTTGGCCATCCCACGGCTCATCGCTTGGCGGATCCACCAGGTGGCGTAGGTCGAGAACTTGTAGCCCTTGCGCCACTCGAACTTTTCCACGGCGTGGATCAGCCCGAGGTTTCCCTCTTGGATGAGATCGAGCAGCTCGTGGTTCCCGCCGATCTTCTTCGCGATGCTCACGACGAGTCGAAGGTTGGAGTTCACGAAGCGCCGGCGTGCGTCGGCGGCACGGGCCACGGCCTCCTCGAGTGCGCGACGCTCGGCCTTGTCGATGGCGGCGCCGGACTCCAGACGTGTCTGGGCTGCGTCACCCTCCTCGATTATCTGGGAAAGCTCGATCTCGTCTTCCTTGGTGAGGAGCTCATGGCGCGAGATGTCGCGCAGATAAGCACCCACGAGATCGTGCGTCGGAACCGCCTCTGTCCGCCCGCCGCGGCGTCTGGGGATCTTGGGGCTCTTGGTGGCCTCGGCCATCGCTGATCGATACTCCCTGTAGCGTCTCTGCACCCGTGTCTCAGATTGAAACGATGTGACTTCGCACACGATTCCGGTTTCGGTTGAGAACTCACTGAGAATTCACGGTGATCTCTGATGAAAATTCCCTGAGAGGCGGTCCCGAGCGCAGGATTGGCAGGACAAAGCGACCATAACGGCTCCAACCTGAGCTTCGGGTTCCGATTGGGCATGGGACATGGGGCAGGGGTCGGGGGAACGGACGGGAAGGGGATTCCATGTCTGGCCCGGGGTTCGCCGTCCCAGCCCGGTCAGAGGACGTCGAAGGGCCAGGTGAACGTGGTTCTGTCCTCGGGGTCGGCGAGGTTGTAGATCTCGGCTGTCGCCGTGTGGGATCCCGGGGCGAGCTCGGTGATCGCCCTCTCCTCCCCCGCGTCGCTGGGAGCACCCGGCCGGTAGTAGCACTCGCCGGTCTCCTTGGCCCCCATGATCTGG
>QWHP01000087.1 GCA_021404985.1 Actinobacteria bacterium ATB1 | reverse complement strand
GGGTCGGCTGGGGTGCGAGAGACTCGGACTGGGAGGAAAGAAGTCTCTCGCTTCCTACCGCAGGCCGTTGGGCGACCTTCCGGTAGGACGCTCAGAAGGCTCACCCGGGTTGTAGCGGTCGTGGGGAAACCGCAGAACCCACCTTCAGAGCAACTTACGATGCTGCAGGGCCTGTGCTGGGCATCGTGTTTTTCAAGTTGCCGCCGGGACCTTGGACGGGAACCTGGGAGGCGAATTCCCGCCCCCCGGCAGCGCATTCGGGACGATCACAGTTTGGTTGCGGTTCCTGAAGATCACCTGAGGTTCACGAAGATCTCGCCACGCGCCCCTCAGCGTCGTTCGCACGAAACCAACCCAAGCTGAAAGTCCAAGCGGATGATACACCAAGATTCCGGGGTTCGGAGCCATTTGAGTGGTCGTGCGGACACCATTCGTGAAGGCGCGGTCGCGCGAGGCCCGCGAGGTGAGGATGGCGGTGTGCGTCGACCTTGGCAGGCCCGGACCGTATGATTCGGAGACCCGGGAGCCGAGAGCGCATGCCTACCCAGCCAACCGCCAGTCTTCTGATAGTGGACGACGATTCAGGGATCCTCGCGACGCTGAAGCGCAACCTCGAGCTCGAGGGCTATGCCGTTGTCACGGCAGAGACAGGGGGCGAGGCTCTCTCCCGACTGGACGGCGTGGATCTGGTGGTGCTCGACGTGAATCTGCCCGGAATCGACGGCATCGAGGTCTGCAGGCGCATCCGCTACGCGAACGACGTTCCCGTGCTGATGCTGACCGCGAGGGACCAGATAGGTGATCGTGTCGAGGGACTCGATGCCGGCGCAGACGACTACCTCGTCAAGCCCTTCGCAGCCGAAGAGCTCCTTGCTCGCGTCCGGGCGCTGCTCCGCCGCAAGGGTGCGGGTGAGAAGCCGAAGGTGGTCCGATTCGCCGATCTCACGATCGACACCGAGAGCCGCACCGTCAAGCGTGGTGAGCGCCAGATTGAGCTGACGGTGCGCGAATACGACTTGCTCCTCTACCTCGCCGAGAATGCCCGTAAGGTGATGACGAGGTCGCAGATCATGAACGAGGTCTGGGGCTACGACATCGACGTCGGTTCGAACACCCTGGAGGTCTACGTCGGATACCTCCGCAAGAAGCTCGAGTCGGAAGGCGAACCGCGGATCCTCCACACGGTCCGCGGCATCGGATACGTCCTTCGGGAGTGACTGCGGGAGCGACGGCATGCCCATGGGTAGGGGCTCGCTCAGAGTCCGATTGGCGGTTGCGTCAGCGCTCGCCGTCATGCTCGTCTCCGCCGTCTTCGGCATCCTGCAGTTCAGGTTCCTGTCCGACAGCGCCCTGAACCGGGTCGATCAGGATCTCGACCGTGCCCTGAACACCGTCCAGCAGTTCGCAGCCCTGGCAGGGAGCCTGGGGATCCCGGGTGACCTCTCCCGCCGTCTCGTGGAGACCGCGCTGGCGGACAAGCCGGAGATCGAGACGTGGTGCACAGGGCCGGGATGTGACGAGATGGTCCCCGAGCCGTCGAGTGGCTTCGGCGACCTCTCCGCCGGGGGGCCGGACAAGGTCTACACGGTGGACTGGCTCGGCCGGCCCTACAGGATCCGAGCAAGGCGCACCGCTTCCTTCGTGATACTCGCCGGTCAGCCGATCGACAGCGTCATTGCCTCCCAGCGGCAGATCGCCTGGTTCCTCCTCTTCCAGGGAATCCTCATGGCCATGGTTGCCGGAGGACTCGGATACCTGGTGACACGACAGGCGATGAGACCTGTGCGTCGCCTCGCAGGCACGGCTCGCGCCATCGCCGAGACAGGGGACGTGAAGAAGCGCGTCCAGGAGGGAGCCGCGGACCGTGACCTCTCCAACCTCGCACTGACGTTCAACGACATGCTCGACAGGATCGAGGGCGTCTATCAGCGTCTGTCGGACTCCTTGGAGGCCGAGAAGCGTTTCGTAGCGGACGCCTCACACGAGCTGCGGACCCCGCTCACGACCATCCAGGGCAATGTCGGGTACCTGCGCCGCATCGGTGCCGATTCGGAAGCCCTCGACGACATCGAATCCGCCACACGCCGGCTGACGACTCTCGTGGCGCACCTGACGGAGCTGGCGCGCGAGGACGCCGGCGTCCAGGAGACGTTCGTGCCGATCGACTTCGACGAGATGGTGCGCGACATATGCGGAGAACCGGATTTCGCGGATGCCGAGGTCCATCTCGACCTCGATGACAATCTCTGGGTCGCAGGTTCGGAGACCTCCCTCGCTGTTGTGGTGCGCAACCTTCTCGGCAACGCGGTCAAGTACGGAGGGGGCAAGATCTGGGTTTCGGCGGCCGCGCGGGAAGGAAACGCCGTTCTCGACGTCTTGGACGATGGACCGGGGCTCGACGAGAGGGACACCGAGCTCGTCTTCGACCGGTTCTGGAGATCCGACGACGCGAAGGGGAGAGAGGGCTCCGGACTCGGGCTCTCGATAGTGAGTGCTTCGGTGGCGGCCCATGGAGGCCATGTCGAGGCGTTTCGGGGACCGGGCGGACATTTCCGGGTCACGCTTCCCCTCTGCGACGATCCCGGTTCGACAGGCGCCGTCGACGAGGAAGGTGATGACCGCGGTGACCACGGACCTGTAGCGTCCCGGTACGAGAATGCCGTCGGATCAGGAAGTGCCGGGCCACCCGAGGCCGATGTGACTCCGGCGGAGTCCCCGCGAGCATGACGGTTCGTAGTCGAGGGGAGCGCATGCAGCAGGAGAACAGAGAACGAGACAGCGAGCCCCAGAATCTGCGAGAGGAGCTCGACGCTGTCGTGGGCGGAATCCGCAGTGTTCCGGCGGCACCGGCCGAGCGACCGATCGGCGACAAGTGGGGACGAGATCCGGAGCTGATCGACCGGCTGGCGCCGGCAATGGACTTCCTGTACGACAGGTGGTTCAGGACGGAGGCAGACGGATTCGAGCACATCCCCGCTGGTGGGGCGCTTCTCGTCGCCAATCACGCAGGCGCCTTCCCGCCGGACGCCCCTCAGATCCAGTGGACCGTGCGTCGCCACCTCGACCGAGACGTGTACATGATGGGCGAGAACCTCCTGTCCCGTACGCCCGTCCTCAACTGGCTGTTCCGCAGGGCGGGTGGGATCGAGGCAAACCCTGAGACGGCTCGCCGGCTCCTCGGCGAAGAGGGGTGTCTCGCCCTCGTCTTCCCCGAAGGGACCAAGGGGACCGGGAAGCACGTGTCCCAGAGGTACAGGCTCCAGAGGTTCGGGCGGGGCGGTTTCGTCCGCGTGGCGATGGACGCGGGGGTCCCCATCGTTCCTGTCGCGGTTCTAGGTGCCGAGGAGGCAATGCCGGTGCTCGGTAACCTCGATGTCGTGGCCAGGCTTGCGAACCTCCCCTACGCTCCGCTCACGTCCTTGGTCTGGCTCCCGGTCAAGTTCAAGATCGCCTTCCTCAGGCCTGTGCACGTCGCCGAGGGGCCCACCGACGACCACACGGTCGCCCTCTACACCGAGGGGATACGGGACACGATCCAGGAGGCACTGCTCGAGATGATCGGTCGTCGCAGGTCGGTGGTCTTCGGATGAAGTCGGTCGTGGTGACCGATGCCGCGCGGGGGATCGGGGCTCTGGTGGCCGACGCGCTCGCCAGGATGTCACTCGCCGTGGGGTCGCTGTCCCAGAGGCCCTCCGAGAGCCACACACAGGAGGCGGCGGCCTGGTTGGATCTCTTCACCGAGCTCGAGCCGGATGCGGTGTTCGTGAGCCATCTGAGAGTGCGAGGATCCGGGTTGTCGCGTGCCGCTGTCCAGACCGCCGAGGCCGCGTTCGCCGCCGCCGCTCGCTGCCCCAGCCTGGAGAAGGTCGTCGTGCTCTCGTCGGGCCAGGTGTACGGGGCACGCGACGACCTCCCCACTTTCGTTCCCGAACACATCGCCCCGGACCGGGATGCTCCCACGTCGGCCGGCTTGCTGGAGGTCGAGGCAGCGGCCTCGGCCTTCGCCCGGGTCAGACCCGACACCGTCGTCACTATTCTCAGGCCGACAGAGGTGCTCGGGCCCTACCCGCACGGCCTGCTGGCGGACCACATCGTGTCCTCGGGCAGTTTCGTCACCGCCTCCGCCGGCTTCGACCCTCAAGTCCAGTTCGCCACGGATCACGACGTGGCGGTTGCCGCGCTGCTCGCGATCTTCGAGGACCGTCCCGGCGTCTACAACATCGCGCCTGCGGATGCCCTGCGTCTTTCGTCGGCGATCCGCGTCGCTGCGAAGTTCAGGGTCGGCGTGAACCGTGCCGTGACGAGAGTCGCAGGGGCGGTCTTGCGAACGGAGCCTTGGAGTGGGGAGCTCTCCTCCCTGATGCGTTTCGGGAGGTGTCTGGACGCAACCCGTTCCGTCGAGGGCGGATTCGCTCCCCTGACCGCTTCCGCGGATGCCATCAGGGGCTGGCGCGCCGCTCAGGAGGATTCCAACGGGGTGGGCGAGCCCGCTGGGCCGGACGGTCGGGGCACGCCGACCTCGGGAGTGGGCAGCCGGGGGGCGGATGGTCCGCTGGAGACAGAAAGGGCGACAGACGATGAGTGACGTACCGGAGGTCGACCCAGCCGAGGCACAGGCTCTCGTGGAAGGGGGCGCGCTCCTCCTCGACGTCCGCGAGGACGACGAATGGGCGGCCGCCCGAGCGCCGGGCGCCGTGCAGATCCGTCTCGGCACGTTGCTGGAGCGCTTGGAGGAGATTCCCCGGGAGCGCAAGATCGTTGCCGTGTGCCGCAGGGGGAGCCGATCTATGCAGGCGGCCACGGCGCTCGTGGCCCGCGGCTACGACGTGGTCAACCTTGCGGGCGGGATGCAGGCTTGGAGTGCCGCCGGGATGCCGATGCTCGCCGACGACGGTGCCCCACGCGTCATCTGACGGTCTGGGCCTGGGCCGGCGGGTTGATGGTCCCGTCGTCCGAGATCTCCGCCGCGCTGGGTCCGAAATCCGATTCCGACAGATCCTGCATGAAGGGAATGGCACGGCCTCCCGGTACCGGGACTCCCTCGCCTGTGAGCTTTGCGGGCTTGACCCGCCCGGCCGCGAATGTGCCGTCGGGATTCAGCTTCACCTCGAGCACTGCGCTCCGTCGCAGCTCGTCTTTCGCGAGGCTGAACTTCCCGTACGTGGCGAAGTTGCCGAGGCTGTAGGCGATCAGGCGACCCTGATGGAATTCGATGCCTCGGAGCACGTGCGGTCCAGACCCCAACACCAGGTCCGCACCCGCTTCGACGGCGGCGTGTGCGAACGCGACGACATCCACGCCCGGGTCCGAGCTCGTCGAGATCCGTGCACCCTGAGGCCCTTCCAGACCGCCGTGGAAGAACACGACGACGAGGTCGGATTCTCCCTCTGCGTTGGCGACGGCGCTCCTCACCGTCGTCAGATCTGTGGACGTCTCGGATCCCCGGTAGTGGGAGAAGCCGAGGGCAGCGACGGACGTTCCGTCGACCTCGACCCGGGCCACGGTCTCGGGCAGGCCCGCGTACCGGATCCCCACGGAGTCGAGCGCCGTCCGGGTGGAGTCGACGCCTTCCCGGCCACGATCCATCGTGTGGTTGTTGGCGAGGTTTACGATGTCGAACCCTGCGTCCCGATACACCGCCGCATACTCGGGTGGCTGGCTGAACATGTAGCAATCGGTGCGTCCGCGGCACTTGTCGGTCGGCCCTGTCTCGGTGAGTGGCCCTTCGAGATTCCCCATCGTGACGTCCGCGAGGAGGAGATCGCGAACTGCGTCGAAGGTGTTGCGCGCTCCGTTGGGCGGCAGCTCCGGACTCGGGGTGGTGGAACCGATCATCATGTCGCCCACCCACGTGAAGGTGACCGGCTGGGAAGGTTCGGGCTCCGCTGCCGTGAGGTCCGCTGTCGAGGTGAGGGAAGGGGTGTCGCGAGCCGGGGGATGTGCCGGCACGCCACCGGACCACGTCACTCCTGCCATGACGGCGCCGGCGAGGAGGACGAAGGCAAGGATCGGACCTGCTCTCCGGACCGGACGAATCTTGGGTTCCACCCCGGCGAGTCTAGAAAGGTTGGGTACGTGAACCTCGGGATGGCGCTTGGAGACAGAGACCTGCCCGCCGACGCCGGCGTTGCTGTCGCGCGCCTTGCCGACGCGTCCGGCCTCCGGTCTTTGTGGACCAACGAGACCGGCGGGGCGGATGCCTTCGTGACTCTCGGAGCCTGGGCAGCGGTCACCGAACGCATCGTCCTGGGCACAGGGGTCGTGCCGCTCTCGGCACGTTCAGAGGCGACGCTGGCGCTGGCCGCGAGGCAGGTCGCGAGGATGGCCGATGGGCGCCTGATTCTCGGGATCGGGGTGGGTCAGAGAGCTGCTGCCGAGAAGCTCCACGGGACATCCTGGCGTCCTCCCGTCTCCTGGGTCCGAGACGCACTCGGGGCACTGCGCGGCAAGGGCTTTGCGGTCATCGTCGGGGCGCTCGGCCCCCGCATGGTTGAGGTCGCGGCACAGAGCGCCGACGGAGTTCTCCTCAACTGGTTCACACCCGCCTACGTGGCCGAGGTCCGGGAACGAATCCGCGAGGCAACAGAGGCCGCCGGGCGCGATCCGAGTTCCGTTCGCGTCTCCGGCTACGTGAGGGTCGCGGTCGGCCCGAAGGCGCGCGAGGCCCTCGCCGAGCAGGTTCGCTTTTACTCGGGACTCCCGTTCTACCGGGAGCACTGGGCGGCGATGGGTGATCCCGACGACGGTGACGTCACGGTCGCGTCTGCCGACGGGAGCGACCTGCGTGAGCAACTGTCTCGGTTCGATGGCCTCGACGACGTCGTCGCTCGCATCGTGCCGACCGAGGAGTACGGAGTTGAAGCGGTGGCTGACCTCCTCTGCCGCCGATAGGCGGCCGTTGAAGGACGGACGGAGCGCGCGTGATGCCGCCGCAGCCTCCAGCGAGGCGTGGCAATGGATCGACGTGGCCGCGAAGTGGTTGCATCCTCACGAGCGGGAGCCGGCACCGTGGACCAGCGTGAGGGGAGAGAGACGTGACCGAGACCACGACCGTCGAGGGCAGCGGCGGGCTGCTCGTCGTCGAGGCGTTGAAACGCTTCGGCGTCGACACGATCTTCACACTCAGCGGAGGCCACGTCTTCCCGATCTACGACGGGTGCCGACAGGCCGGGATCTCGATCGTCGACACGCGGCACGAGCAGACGGCGACATTCGCTGCTGAGGGGGTCGCGAAGCTGACGCGCAGGCCGGGGGTCGCAGTTCTCACCGCCGGACCAGGCGTGACGAACGGAGTCAGTGCTGTGACAACGGCACAGGCGAACGGGTCGCCTCTGGTGGTCCTCGGCGGCCGCGCTCCGCAGGCTCGCTGGGGAGCCGGAAGTCTCCAGGAGTTCGATCACGTGCCCCTACTGGCGGCGGTGACGAAGAGATCGGCCACGGCATTCCAGACGGCCCGTTTCGTCGAGGAGATCGATGCCACGGTCCTCGCTGCGACGACGGCACATCGCGGGCCCGCCTTCCTGGATCTCCCCATGGACCTCCAGTTCGTTCACGAGCGCGTCGACCTGCCGGACGCCCCCCTGCCCCCGCCGAGGGAGCATGATCCGGACACGATCGCGGCCGTGCTACGCCTCGTTGCCGACGCGGAACGTCCGGCCCTCGTCGTGGGTACCGACGCCTATTGGGACGGAGCCTGGGAGCAGATCAGGGCGTTCGCGGAGGCAGCGCAGATCCCGGTCTTCATGAACGGAATGGGCCGCGGTGTCCTGTCCGCGGACCACGAGCTCGCTTTCGCGCGTGCGAGGTCCACGGGTCTGCGCGAGGCCGACCTGGTGCTCGTGGCGGGCACTCCCCTCGACTTCAGGCTAGGTTTCGGCCGGTTCGGTGATGCGAAGGTCGTCCACATCGCAGACAGTGCGGAACAGACCGCCTTGCACGTCGAATTGGCTGCATCGCTCGCCGGCGACCTCATCCTCGTCTTCGAGTCGCTGGCCGAGGGTATCGGGGCCGAAGATCCCCGCGACCACTCCGCCTGGCTCGAGAAGCTCCGCGGCGAGGAGATGGCCCGACGTGAGGCAGAGAAGTCCGACCTGTACGGCGATTCCCAGCCCATAAGGCCATCGCGTGTCTACGGGGCACTTCTGGAGGTGATGGACCGCGATGCGGTAGTCATCTGCGACGGCGGCGATTTCGTGAGCTACGCAGGCAAGTACATCGACTCCTATGAGCCCGGGCTGTGGATGGACCCCGGTCCCTTCGGGTGCCTCGGGACCGGACTGGGTTATGCGATCGCTGCCCGGACCGTCCATCCGTCGAAGCAAGTGTTCATGCTGATGGGCGACGGCGCCTTCGGTTTCTCGGCCATGGACTTCGATACCCTGGTGAGATTCGGGTTGCCCGTGGTCGCGATCTGCGGGAACAACGGCATCTGGGGCCTAGAGAAACACCCGATGCAAGCCCTGTACGGATACGACGTGGCAGCGGACCTGCAACCCGGTTGCCGTTACGATCAGATCGTCGAAGCCCTCGGGGGCCACGGTGAGCTGGTGACGGAGGTGGCCGAGATCGTCCCTGCCCTGCACAGGGCTCTCGACAGCGGGGCGCCCTCGCTCGTGAACGTCCTCACCGATCCAGCGGACATGTACCCGAGATCGTCGAGCCTCGCCTGACGGACCGCCGCTGGCCGGCGGCCTCCTCGGTCGCGGTCGATTTCTTCCCTAGTCTGACCGCGTCACGTCGAGGAGCACGTTCCGGGAGTTCGCGGATGCCGGGTACAACGAAAGTCCAGTCACCCCAGAGTCCGTCTGCGCAACCTGTCGGACAGGTCAGTCCGGCGGATCAGCCGACACAGGCCCTGCCCACCGACGACACCTTGGTGGACCAGCCCCTGCCGGGCGGTCCGCCCCCCGGAGGTCCCCCGCCGGGTGGCGGTGACGGTGGAGGGGGCGGAGGAGGAGGCGGTGAGCCCGGCCCGGAGGACGATGAGCACAAGGGTCGCGGCTGGATCATCGCCACGGCGG
>QWHP01000558.1 GCA_021404985.1 Actinobacteria bacterium ATB1 | reverse complement strand
AAGATCGACCCGAACCAGAGACCGCTGTTGTCACCCTCGGCAGCCGAGAGCCAGGCGTCGATGATCATCGGCGCCGACGCCGGGGCTGCCTGCGGGGTCGACTCCATCATCCCCCAGAACGAGACGGTGCGGATGTTGGCCGCGTCGATCGGGAGGAGGTACCAGCGGTCGGGCATGTCGCCGGCGGTCGCGCGGATCGAGGCTGCGAGGTCGTCTGTTCGCTCGCTGCAGCTCTCGTCCTTCGCGCAGAGATCGGAGTAGCCGGCGATTTGTTCGTCCGTCGTCTGCGGGTCCCAGAGGAAGTTGCCGGGAGGGTTGGTGCCGATCATGACTGATCGGCGGACGGTCGCCGGATGCCGCCACGCGTAGATCATGGCCGTGCGCGTGCCCGCACTCTCGCTCACGAGGTCGATGCGCTGGTACCCCAACGCCTTGCGTGCCGCCTCCAGATCCTCGACCTGGTCGACGAGGCCGTAGCCGGCGACGTAGACGCCCTCGTCGGTGAGCCTGTCGGCGCAGTCCCGATACGCGTCGCTGTACGCCCGGAAGGAATCCTCGCCCAGGATGTTCGTCGAGTGCCCGAGCGCCGACGTGACCTCCGGGCAGTCGAGCCGGACGGAGCCGTCCACGCCCCGGTAACCGACGAGCACTACGTCTCGGTCGTCGACGAAGCGGCCCGCCGCGGGGAAGTGCATGTTGCTGACTCCGGGACCCCCTTCGAGCCGGAAGAGCGGCTCGGCAGGGTCGGCGGAGCGGGAGGGGATGCGGGTCACCGGGAGGGCGATCAGTCGTGACCGCCGGTCGGTCCGGTTCTCGGGTACGACGAGCGTTCCGCACTCGGCCGCATACGTGCCCTCGTCCGTCGTGTAGTCGCACGGTTCGAGGGTGAGGTCGCCGGCTTCGGCTCCGTCAGGAACCGAGGCCGAGTCGGGATCCGGCATGGTCCGGAGCCAGACAAGGCCGGCGATGAGGACGCCGATGACGACGAGGGCGATCACCCGGGCGGGTGTGAAGGCCCGGGTCTTCGGCCCGGTCTCCGGACTGTGGGCGGGCTCTTGCACGACGTTCTTCTCGCTCATGGGTCTCTCCTCCGATTCGGGTCTGCTCGACCGGTCGACTTTCACGGGATCTCGACCTCGCTCACGCGTGTCACGGTGGTCCGCTCGGCGACGAAGGGGGGCAGCAGGTCGAGCGCGTCGTCCTCGCTCGCGGCGTCGACCGTCCACCAGATCGCGTGCCCTCCCCAGCGGCAGGATGCGACGGTCGCCTTACGGCGGAGCGGGCTCGATGAACCCTTGAACGCTGCGAACACGACTCCGCACTCCTGCGGCTCGTGGCGGTGATGAAGCAGAAAACGGGTCATGGGATCGAGTCTCACGCCAACTGCCCGTCCTGACATCGGGGCAGCACCCTCATCCGTACCCTGATTCCCGATTCGGGCACCCCGACCTATCCTGCGCTGCAAGGAGGGAGATGGCGCTTGCTGCACAACTTGTCGGTCGCGCAGACGAGCTCGGCCTCCTCGATCTGGCACTCGAAGACGTCGCCGGAGGCCGGCCCCGGGCGGTAGAGCTGGTGGGTGAACCGGGCATCGGCAAGACGCGGTTGCTCCACGAGCTGACCCGCCGGGCCGACACGCGGGGGTACCTCACGCTGTCGGGATCTGCCTCCGAGCTCGAGCG
>QWHP01000086.1 GCA_021404985.1 Actinobacteria bacterium ATB1 | reverse complement strand
CGTGCGATTCGCGATCGCCATCACCGTCCTCGGACTCGCTCTCGGCGGGATCATGTTCGCAGCGGCGATCTTCCTCGACATCTACGAGACGAGCCTCGCGCCATGGCGGATCCTCTTGCGCGCGACATTCGTTGCGGCCGCCGGGGCGGTGCCGGCCGTTGCGGCATGGGCGGCGATCAAGCGGCTCGACCGTACCGACGGGCGCCTGCCCCCTGTGTCTGGTTCGAACAGACCATCCGCATGAGGCGATCGGTCCGGGTCTTACCACCCATCCGTCTCAAGGTATTCGGGGGGACGTCCGAGATCTCTGGGTGACATCGAAGCACGACAACGAGGACTCAGGGAGGAGCCCCGTGCACTCGCACACCCGATCCCGGCGATTCCGTTGGCGCGTCGCTGCCGCCCGCATGGCCGTCCTCGTCAGCACAGCTCTGCTGCTCGTCACCTCCGTGCCGGCCTCGGCAGCGGACTCCACGGCCTACAAGCGCAAGCCGTACGTGCGGGATTCGCGCTTCCAGAACGCCCCGCCCAACACCACCGTCACAGCACCCGCCCAGGGCTCGACCGTACCTGCGAACGCCGTCACCACCTTCGCCGGGTCAGCATCTGACGACCAGGAGGTCGCCTCCGTCAGGGTTGCGGTGAAGAACACGGCGACGGGACTCTGGCTGGGACAGAGCGGCCAGTGGGGGAGTTGGGCCACCCTCGATGCCGACCTCGCGTCCGCGGGTGCCACCTCGACCGGCTGGAGCCGTTCGGTCACACTCGCCCCCGGCGCGTACCAGGTCATTGCGTCCGCGGTAGACGCCGCTGGAAGCGTGGACAGCACATGGGCGTCTAGCAGTTTCAACGCTGCCGACCTGACCCCCCCTTCCTCCCCTTCGGGCCTCGCTGCCGCTGTGTCGGGGACGAGCGTCTCCCTGTCGTGGGCCGCAGCGACAGACAACGTCGCCCTTGCGTCCTACGAAGTGTGGCGAGACGGCTCACGAGCCCACACGGGCACGGCCACGGCTTGGACGGACACAGGTCTCGGGGGCGGCTCGCACTCGTACCACGTCGTCGCCCTCGACACGTCCGGGAACGTGTCGGCCCCTTCGAACACAGCCGTCGTGAGCATCGGGGGTGGCTCAGGTACCACCATTCCGCAGAGGTCCGCCACCCCGTACACCGCGCTCTGGACGGAGGTGAACAACTCGGGGGACGCAAAGGCCGTGAACCAGCTCACCGGGCAGGCCCTGGAGAGCAAGCTGGTCGACCTCACGCGCTGGTTCACGCACTTCCACGGCGAGGGCTCCAACGTCTTCAGTCTCGGGGAACCCTCGCGTGTCAACGGCGGGTCGACCCTCGCCGAGAAACTCGCCGCACGAGGCGCGATGGTCTCCAACTATCGCAACGGGTCCTACGTCAGCCAGGCGAACTCGGGCCAGCTCCTCTTCGGCGAGGCAGCCGACCTCGAGACCAGGGCGCCGCTCGCCATCGGAACCTGGTGGCCGGGACGGCCGGCCACTTCCGGGACGAACAGCGACCCCGCGGCGCGGCTCACGGGCGGACTCGGGACAGGCGAGACGACCGTGACCCTCACCTCGGCCGCCTCCCACAAGCCGAGCGGCGCTCCCAACACCTGGCCGTACGTCCCGTCCCGAGGCACCGGTGGCGCAGCGGGCAACGTGACGTCGCAGAACACGCATGACTTCGTATCGTGGGTGCGCGTCGACGACGAGATCATGCGGGTCAAGGCCGTGGGCGAATCCGGAGGCATCGTGACCCTCACCGTGGACCGCGGCTACTTCGGTACGCAGGCGACTTCTCATGCCCAGGGAGCGCGTGTCATGGCTCCGGTCTACATCGGCTCCAGCACGGCTACGACGTTCGACACCGGTCTCGCCGGTGCGCCCAACGTGGACAGCACTCAGAAGGCCCTCCGCTACGGGATCAAGATCTGGCAGGACGCGTCCTCGGGGGCGATGAAGGACGGTATCGGCTGGATCGCCGGAAGGATCGAGACGACGTTCTCCGCGGGGCAGTACGGGGGCTACACCCAGGGGTACAACACCGTCTGGCTGGACGTGTCGAGTTGCTCCACGTACAACAACGCAGATTCGCTCGGCCAGCCCGTTGTGCCCTGGCACGAGCCCGGGGACAGGCCGGTCGACTCGACGATCTGGTCGAACGCCCAGATCCAGAAGTTCAACGGCCTGAAGGCGCGGTTCCCCGGTATGCAGTTCACGGCGAACAACCTCGCCAGCCAGGGGTCATACGGGGATGCGTGCCGCGATGCCATGATGGCGACGGGCGGGATCGGCGGCTACGTCCTCGAGCACTGGCTTCAACAGGAGAGCCTCTGGAGTGCGCAGGTCGAGCAGAGCTTCAGGATCCAGACGAACAACTGGCCTGCGATCTACTGGGTGAAGATCTACGAGCAGAGCGGCGGTCTGACCGTCGACCAGTACAAGCGTCTCACCTACGGCTCCTTCCTCCTCACAAAGCATCCGGGTGCGAACCGCCAGCAGTTCGGCATGAACTGGGGGGTGCAGAGGCCCGACGACCTGTTCTTCTGGGACTTCGGGGTACCTCAGGGCAATCCCACGAAGGTCGCAGACCTCGAGAAGCTCAACTGCGGAGGGACGAACGTGTACAAGCGCACCTTCTCGAAGGGATACGTTCTCGTGAACACGTCGAACCAGACGGTGACGTGCAGTCTCGGTGCTGCGGTATGGAACGTGCTCGCTCTGAACTCGAACGGCGATCCGACCAGTGTGACGCAGGTGACGATCCCAAAGCGCGACGCTGCCTTCCTGCTCACGCAGTGACCCCACAGTGCCTGTGTCACCGAACCGCTCCGTGGGGACGGGCGGTTCTCAGGTTCTCGCCAGGGAACCTGAGTAGCGTCCGTCCCACATGCATGCTCGACCTTCTGGGAAGCCCCGGTGCTCCGGACGCGCGCGTGGGGTCACGCGCGTGCCCACGGTCCTGATCGCGGCGCTTGCTCTCGCGTCCCTCGTCGCAAGCTGCACGAGCGCTGAGCTCGGCCAGGGCGGCGGATCCGCCGGCGGCGGAAGGAACGGCGGCGGGCGCGAGAGTCTGCTCTACGACGGACCACAGATCGAGGCACGCTCGCATCCCTATGGCCTTAAGTGGAACTGGCAGCACGTCGGAGACCTCGAGGACGCGCTCGCCTCCGTGGCTGGCGGCGCGACGTTCTACGAGTTCGAATGGTGTGGGATCGAGCCCGAGCAGGGCGAGAGGAACTGGTCGGAGGTCGACGACGTGGTCGCCTCCGCCCAGAGGCTCGGTTACGACGTCTATCTCAAGATCCGTACCGGGTCGTGCTGGGTCAACAGTGCTACAGACGAAGGGGCGGGCGACAAGTCGAAGACGCCGTCCCGTTTCCCGGACGACCCCGAGGAGTACGAGGGCTTCGTCGCCGCGGTAGTCGAGCGGTACGAGCCACGGGGGGTTGCCGCCTACGCGATCGAGAACGAGCCGAACGCGACGAACTTCTGGAGAGGGACCCCCGAGGAGTACGTCGACCTCGTGCGTCTGGGCGCCGATGCGGTGCATGGCGCAGCCAAGGGCGAGGTGTCCGTCCTCGACGGCGGCATTTCCAGCATCGGCTACGGGGTGGCAATCGCCGCAGCGCTGCTCGAGCAGGGAAGAGATGCCGACGCAGTCGCTTTCTACGACTCCTACTATGCACGCCGGTTTGCCTCCGAGACCTTCGTGTTCCCACGCGTGGCCGGCGTGGCCGAGCTGAGGGACGTCCTGTCAGGGATGCCCGCTCAGCGTGCGATCGACTACATCGAGGCCACTGCCCGAGCGATGCAATATGTCGACGCCTGGCAACTCCACTACTACGAGCCTTGGCAGCACCTTGCGGACGTCGTCGGGCACATCCGCTCGATCACCTCCCCTGCGCAGACGGTCGAAGCGTGGGAGGTGGGCATCGCCTGGCCGGGGCCGTCCTACGACGAGGACGTCGCTGCAGGCGAGACCGCAGAGCTGCTCGGCGCCGGCAGGGCACTCGGGATCGGCCGGCTCATCTACCTGCCCGCCGCCTGGTCGCCGGGGAGCCGGGGCCGCGAGATCTGGAGGGGGCTCTGGGAGCCTGACGGGACGCCACGACCTGCCGCGCAGGTCTACGCGAATGCCGTGGCGGCTGCCCAGGCCGGCAACTGACGCACGGCCAGATCGACCGGGACCCCGTCCGGGGACGCTAGGCTCCCGACCCGTTCGTACGAGTCGACCGATTCCTCGCCCTCTCGGACCGTCCCCCCTGTCCCGATGGAGTCAACCATGCACCCACGGCTGCGGAAGGCCGGAGTCCGCCCCGGCACCATTCTCTGGGCATTCGTCCTTGTTGTCTGCGTCGTGTGCCAAGGAACCTCAGAGCCTTCGAGCGCGGCCGTCCCGCCGCCCGCTCCGAGTGAACGCCCGTTCGTGCGCATGTGGACCGAGGTAAACGATCCGGGTGAGGTGGCAGCGCTGAAGAGGCTCTCGGGAGCCGAGTCGAGCGCCCGACTCGACGAGTTGACCAAGTGGTACGTGCATTTTCACAGCCAGGGTGCGAACCAGTTGGCGATGGGCGACGTCTCCGCCTCGGGCGACCCCACGACGTTCGCCGCCGATCTGGGGACTCGGGGAGTCATGGCCTCCAACTACCGGAACGGCTCGTACGTGTCGCAGGCCAAGTCGGGGGAACTCACCTTCGGGGAGGCAGCGCTGCTGGAGGTTCAGCAACCCCTGGCCATAGGAACCTGGTGGCCCGGCCAACCTCGGGCCGGCACAGGATCGGGGACGAGCACCGCGGCGCGGCTCACGGTGGCGATCGGCGTCGGCCAGACAGAGGTCGTGGTCAGCTCCGCCGGCCCGAACGCTCCGGCCGGGGCACCCCCGACGTGGCCGTACACGGCCTCGCGTGGCAGGGGCCTGACCGGCTCGACGTCCGAGAACACGCACGACTTCGTCTCGTGGGTTCGAGTAGACGACGAGATCATGAGAGTCCGAGCCGTCGCGACGACTGGTACGAACGTGGCCCTCACTGTCGATCGCGGCTTCTTCGGCACCGTGCCGGCCGCCCACGTCCAGGGGAGCCGCGTGATGTCACCCGTCTACATCGGGTCGAAGGACGCAGCCCAGTGGGACACCGACCTGTCCGGCACACCAGCGGTCGATCGCACCGGCGTCGGACTGCGCTACGGGATCAAGGTCTGGCAGACGGCGGCGAGCGGCGCCAAGAAGGATGCCGTGGGCTGGATCGCGTCGCGGATCAAGGCGACGTTCGGGCCGAACCTCCAAGGCCACAATGCCGTCTGGCTCGACGTGACGAGCTGTGCCCAGTACAACCAGGCAGATCCTTGGGGGAACCCGGTCACGCCCTGGCTCGACCACAAGGCGACGATCGCCGACTCGGTGAGCTACCGCGATGCACAGATCACCAAGATCGGCGAGCTCCGTAGGCACTTCGGTCCCGGGACGGGCTGGCCGAACGTGAGCTTCCTGGCGAACAACCTCACGTCCCAGGGGACCAACACGACGTCGTGTCGCAACGCCATCCTCTCCCAGGTCGACGGCGGGGTCCTCGAGCGATGGTTGTGGGACAGGAACCTCTGGACGGCGCAGATGGAGCAGTCCTTCCAGATCCAGGCGAACGACTGGCCGGGCATCTACTGGGTCAAGACGTCACAGGCGGACGGCTGGAGCACCGACCAGTACGAGAGGTTCGCCTACGGATCTTTCCTCCTGACCAAACGGGACGAAGCCGTCCGCTACCAGTTCGGGGGACTGAACGCTGGTCTGGTCCGACCGGGTGAGCTCTACAGGTGGGATTTTGGGTCCCAGAAGACGAAGCCGGCGAGGCTTGCGGAGGTCCCGCGCGTCACGTGCACGAACGTCGGATCGACCGGCACGACCCAGGTCTATTCGAGGGAGTTCTCGAAGGGAATGGTTCTCGTGAATCCGACAGGCACTCCGGTGACCTGTCCCTTCCCTTCGGACGTGTTCGACTTGGTCAACAGGACCGCTGGAAGCCCCACACTCACAAGAAGCGTTCGCGTGGGCGCCTGGGATGCGGGACTTGTCATGGCAGCGACGAGCGGAGGTGGTGACGGAGACGGTGGGGGAGTGTCCCCGGGCCCGACAACTGTCTCGGTGGCATCCCCAGTGCCCGCACAGGTCGTACCCCTCGGCCAGGTCGATCTTGCCGGCACCGCGAGCGCCGGTCGCGGCGTGGCGGAAGTCAGGGTCGCGATCCAGGACACGGTGACGCGGACATGGTGGAAGGCGAACGGCACCTGGGGGGCGTGGACTCGGCACACGGCCACCCTCCAACAGCCGGGTCAGGGGTCGACGACTTGGCGGTTCGCATGGCGACCCACGAAACCGGGTAGCTACGGCGCCTGGGTGCGAGCGGTCGACACTCTCGGCAACCAGTCGTCTTCGGTCTGGGTGCCCTTCACCGTGCGGTGAGGCAGCGAGGAAACCTGCGCAGCAGTGTGCTCGCGCCATCCACCCGTGCCATGTCCGAATAGGGCCTATGGCCCAGATCGTGACGGAGCGTGCCTTTGGGGAAGGTATCGCATAGGGTCGTGTTCAATAGATTCAAGGACTCCCCGCTGCAGACGCTCGCGCAGGGGTCCCGAAGACCGGCACCGATCTGGCAGTCGGTGCCTGCTGCCCGAAGCTCCGACCGAGGCGTGGTATCGACGATGCGAAGAATGAAGCGGGCCCTCACCGGAACCGGCCGCTTGGTCGCCCTTGCACTTGCGGCCCTTCTGGCGCTCGTCCTCGTACCCGCCCTTCCTGCCCAGGCCGCCTACTACCCACCGGCATTCGTCCGGTCCATGGCCGGCGAAGGCCGTGCCGGCGTGTACGCGTGGGGAGCCCAGTACAATCCGGCGACGGACGAGATCGTCGTCGGGGACTACCTCAACTACAGGGTTCGCCGTTACGACACCAGCGGCAACGAGGTCGGGTCCTTCTACAGGGGCAACCCGAACGGACAGCCGTACTCGATCGCGGTCGATCCCCGAAACGGCGACATCTACGTCCCCGAGATCGCCGACGGATCCGACTTCGGCGTGTTCGCCAAGTACGACAAGTTCGGGAGCTTCAAGTTCGCGTTCTCGACGAGCTCCGACTACAACGCCTGGGCCACGGTCGACGCGAACGGCTACCTGTACGTGGCCGACAGCCACTACTGGAACACGTCCGGCGATCCCCCCCGTGTTCGCGTGTACAGCGTCAACGACGGATCCCAGAGCGCGAGCGAGGTCGGCAACTGGAGTATCGTCCGCAACGACCTCCAGATGCCACGTGCCTACGGCATCGACGTCTACAACGGAACGGTCTACCTATCGGACACGATCAACAGGATCGTCATGAAGTGGTCCACCTCGGGCGTGTGGCAGGGATCGTTTGGCTCGGGCTACTTCGGGGGTGACGTCCGCGGTGTGACCGTCGACGAAAGCCACGGATGGCTCTACGTGGTCGACGCCTCAAACGACCAGGTCGACAAGTTCGACCTGTCAGGGAACCACCTTGGAGTCATCGGAGGGGACGGCAACGGGGACGGGGAGTTCGCGGGACCACGTCAGCCCACCGTCGACGCCGCTGGGAACCTCTGGGTCACCGACTACGGGAACTTCCGCATACAGCAGTTCGACGCTGGTGGGGCGTTCGTGCGCGACGCTCCGGATCCCAAAAGGACGCCGGGCGACGCCATGCTCGCGGAGTCGCGTGACGTAGCCCTGAATCCCGTGACCGGCGAGGTGTGGGCAGCCGACTCCTGGAACCAGCGAGTCCAGAAGTTCGCGGGTGACGGGACCTTTCTCGGAAAGTGGGGACAGCGGGGGAACGGCCTGTACGGCTTCAACTACCCGAGGGGCATCGGCGTCGATCCCCTCACGGGCCGGATCTTCGTCGCCAACGAACGTGGGCATTACGTGCAGGTGTTCGAGCCGGACATGTACTCGGGCCCGTTCACCCTCGGCACGGGAGGTGTCGACTCGAGCGGGACGAACTTCCTGCGCTGGCCCAACGACATCGAGTTCTACAACGGGGTGGCGATCGTCGCGGATCGTGCGTCTGGATACGTGAAGGGGTTCAGCACGACGACCGGCCTCGAGCTCGGCAAGATCTCCCAGACGAACCACGGGATCGCCGTCGACCCCGCAACTGGGAACATCTTCGTCCTCAACGCGAACAACGACCGGGTGTACAAGTACTCGGCATACAACGGCAGCCAGATCACTTACTGGGGCTCGTCCGGTACGGGCAACGGCCAGTTCAGGAACCCCAAGGACGCAGTAGTCTGCGGCGGGCTCCTCTTCGTGACCGACGACCAGCTCTCGCGCATCCAAGCTTTCAGTCTCACCGGCACCTACCTCGGCAAGTGGGGCGGGTTGGGAACGGGGCCGCACCAGATGAGGAACCCGTCGGGAATCGCGTGTGGCCCCGACGGGAACCTGTACGTCTCCGACGCCGGAAACGACCGCATCCTCGTGTACAACCCGAACGCCGCCAAACCCACCTACGAGTCGACGAAGCCGACGGTGTCGGTCACTGCACCCACGAACGGCCAGCAGCTCCACTCTGCCGTCACCTTCGTGGGGAACGCCTCCGACAACGCAGGCGTGGCCAACGTCGAGGTCTCGGTGAAGGACACGGCGACCGGGCAGTGGTGGGACCCTTCGAACAGCACCTGGTCCTCCACCCAGAAGTGGGCGCTGGCGGCTCTGCAGGGGAGTCCGACGACGAACATGATGTACAAGTGGACGTTCCTCGGAGCCTCCTACGGACACAGCTACGAGGCCAGCGTCAGGGCGCGGGATATCTCGTCGAACGCATCGAACACGACCACGCTCGCCTTCTCCGTGGCGACACCGCCACCCCCGGACACGACCGCCCCGTCCGGAGTCGTGACCCAGCCTGTGGCGGGGCAGAAGTTCCCCGCCGGCACCGTGAACATCTCCGGGCAGGCCCACGACGACCGCGGGGTCGCAGCCGCGAAGGTCGGCGTCAGGAACTCGGCGACAAGCCAGTGGTGGAACGGT
>QWHP01000557.1 GCA_021404985.1 Actinobacteria bacterium ATB1 | reverse complement strand
GCGGGGTGGGTTTCTGCCACGTGGGCGGATCGGGACACTCCTGTGATGTCTGGATCCGCCCACCTGTCGTCGCAAGAATGCGGGCATGTTCGGCATGTCCTGGGATCCCTCGCAGGTGGACACGTCAGTCGAGACGCGCTCGGTGAGTTTCGAGAATCCGACGGGCGCGAAGGGATCGGGCGGCAGCGAGGCGGGAGGCCGCAAGGGCGCCGCGTTCCGGCGGATCGAACCGGACGAGCGGGTGGTCCTCGCAGACCTCGAAGGGCCCGGAGTGATAAGACACATCTGGCTCACAGTGCCGCCTGCACCCCCCGAGGCCATGCGGGCGCTGGCTCTTGAGGTCACCTATGACGATCTCGACGGTCCGAGCGTCTCCGTTCCGCTACCGGACTTCTTCGGAGTCCCCCACGGCCGACCTTGTGAGTACACCTCGGCGCTGACGGCGATCCAGGAGGGGCGGGGGTTCAACGCCTACTTCCCGATGCCGTTTCGGCGGCGCGTCCGCATCGAGTTCGCGAACCGGGCTTCCCGTTTCGTGAACCTCTACTACCAGGTGGACCTGACGCTCGAGGATGTCCCGCAGGATCGGGGGCTGCTCCACGTCGCCTGGAGGAGGCAGAACCCCACGGTCCTCGGGGAGGACTTCGTCATCGTGGACGGGCTCGCCGGGCCGGGCCGCTTCCTCGGGTGCTGCGTCGGCGTGAGGCCGATCGACGCCGGCACGTGGTACGGGGAGGGTGAGGTCAAGATGTACATCGACGGCGACACGGACCTCCCGACCGTCTGCGGGACCGGGCTCGAGGACTACGTCGGCACGGCCTGGGGGATGGGCGCGCACGCCGCGACGTTCGCGGGAGCTCCCCTCGACGTCCGTGCGCCCGGCGGGGTCATGCCCGACTACGTGGGCTTCTACAGGTGGCACGTTCCGGATCCGGTCGTGTTCCGTGAGGATCTTCGTGTCACGATCCAGCAGATCGGCTACGCGATGTTCGGCGCCGGGCAGGAGGACGAGGCGGAGGAGTATGCCCGCACGAATCCGCCTGCGGGGCACGGATGGATCCGGAACGACCCGCCCGGGATGGTCGCGCGAGGGACGGCGGAGCGCGTCGACGACTACTGCGCCGCTGCGTTCGTATATTGCCTGGAGCCCCAGCGGGTGCCCGTCCCCGACCTCGCGCTGGCCACTGCCGACATCTCGCGACGCGACCACGAGCATCCCACGCTCATCGAACAGCTCCTCTCCCTGGAGGGATGACATCGCTCTCTCTCCGCCTCTTGTCGCCGTGGGTCGGTGGGGGTAGGGGACGTGGGCGGATCGAGTCACGTCTGTGGTGTCTGGATCTGCCCACGTGGGTGGGGGCGGGGGTGGGTGGGGGTGGGGCCGGGGGGCCAGGCTTGACTCGATAACTAGAACGTGTTTCACTTCAGTGGGCATCCATGCCAAGACCGGGGAAGCTCCGGGATTCCGGAGCGGTTGATCGACAACTCTTCGACACCGAGCTCATGCGCGAACTCGTAATCAGGAACGGCCATCCAGTCTGGGATGCTGCGCCATGAGGGGCATCGTCCTCGACTCGGAACGGTCCCCCGTGGTCAGCGACGCGATCGAATTTCGTGACCCGTCGCCCGGACCCGACGAGGTGATCGTCCGAATCGAGCGCGCCGGCCTCTGCCACTCGGACGTCT
>QWHP01000085.1 GCA_021404985.1 Actinobacteria bacterium ATB1 | reverse complement strand
GCCCGGCACTCTCGAACGCGTTCTGGGGGTTGCCCATGGAAGGCATCTGCACGAGTTGGCGCATGCCCGAGATCCTTCCCCCGTCGTGGTCGCACGCGAGCCGAAGTCGGTGGGCCACGAACAGACCTTTCCTGTCGACCTCGCGGACCACGAGTCGATCGTGACCGAGCTGCTGCGCCTGTCGGACCGGGTATCGAGGCGTCTGCGACGGAGCGGCCATTGCGCCAGGACGATAGCCCTCAAGTGCCGTCTGGCGAGCTTCCGGACTCTCACTCGGGCGATCACCGTGGACGAGCCCGTGGACGCGACACCCGAGCTCCATGCCATCGTCATGCAGGCCTTCGAGAGGCTCAGATTGGAGCGACCCGCCATCAGGCTCCTCGGTGTCTCGGCGTCGGGTCTTCGGGAGGGCGGGCCGAATCGGCAGCTAAGGTTCGAGGCAGAGCCGCACTGGCAGGCAGTCATGGAGGCCACCGACGCAATTGTCGACAGATGGGGGGACGGTGCCGTGGGGCCCGCTCGTCTCCTTCGGGATCCGGGTCCGCATCCGAATCGCAGGGCTCACTCGATCGGCACTGGAAATATAATGGGCTCCGACGCTCCGAACACCTAGACCGGGAGGGCGGCGTGCCGCTGTCCGAAGAAGAGCAACGCATCCTCCGTGAGATCGAGGCGCAGTTCCACGCCGAGGATCCCAAGCTTGCCCGTGAAGTCGCGAGCACGAGCGTCTACACCCACACCGGCAGGCACCTGAAGCTGGCTGTCGCGGGGCTCGTCGTCGCGATGGGGACGATGGTCTTCTTCCTCGCCATGCAGTCCATCGCTCTGAGCGTTCTCGCCTTCATCGGGGCCGTCGCGTTCGGCGTCTGGGCCTGGCACTCGTTCCGACGCATGACCAAAGCGGGTCTGAACGACCTCAGACGGCGCAGCCGCACGATGTGGGAAGGGCGCCTGACCCGCGACCGGTTGCGTCGCGAAGACGACGTCTGAGATCCTCCGGGCGCCTGCGGGCCTATCGGCTCCGCGCTGCGCCTGCCCCTGCGCCCTCGGTCGCAGCTTCGGCATCGGAGGCCGGTCTCACCGGCTCGCTCCCCGGTGTCCGAGGTCCCCCACCGTGTTCCCCGACCTCCGGTCTGAGCGGCCCCTGCGAAGCCACCCTGCGCGGCAGCAACGACGCGACGCGCAGCCAGGCACGGCTTGCCTCGGCGGGGTTGTCGGATGCGAAGGCCCTGCGTGCCTTCTCGAGCTCGTCCCACATGTGGTCGGCGCGGGCCGTCTCGCTCGAGTGACCCGCAGGCTCCGGCGCGTACAGGGCATCGACGACGAATTCTGCCAGGGAACGAACGTCGACGCCGCGATGGGCGGCTGCGTATCCGGCGATGTCGTAGGGAGTGAGCGAGGGGTGGGTGCGCACTCCGATGTCCGTCAGCCAGTCGAGGGTCTCGCGCCAGGCGGCGAGCTCGGGTGCCACCATGCCCCGGCCGAGGAGGGCTTGGTGCAGGTTCTGGCGGCCCGTTCGGCGTCTCAGCGACTTGCGCAGCCACTTCAGGAGCGGGATCGTGCCAACCAACGCCACAACGACCAGGGGGAGGCCGAGGATGAGCGGGAAGGCCCGTGCTGCGAGTGAGCTCTCCCCGTCTCTGGCGCCGGGCGCAGACTGCTCCGGTGCAGGTTGTGAGGTGGGGACGGGCTGGGGTGTCGTCTCGGGAACCTCCGGCGTCGTGGGAGGGGAAGCGGTGTTGTCGTCTCCCAGGTAGGGAGCGTCGAGGCTGCCGATCTCGGGGGTCGGCTCGAAAGGAAGCCATCCGTAGCCTGGGAACCACAGCTCGGTCCAGGCGTGGGCGTTTGTTCCCTTGACCTCGAAGATGGATTCGCTGCCTGTGACGTCGACGATCGTGCCCGGGAGGTAGCCGGTGGCGATCCGTGACGGAACGCCGAGCTCACGTGCTGCCACAGCGAGGGCCGCAGAGAACTGCTCGCAGTAACCCGTCTGGGACTCGAGCAGGAAGTACTCCAGGTCGTTCACGGAGTGGCCGGGATCGGGTTCCAGGCTGTACTCGAACGTCCGCAACTCCTCCTGGACGGCGAGGATCGCGTCGTATCGCGACGTCGTGCCCGCCGTCGTCTCCCGTATCCAGTTCCGGATCGCGTCTGTGATCTTCGAGGTCTTCAGGTAGTGGGCGATCCTCGGATCGTCGCTGTCCGCAGGCGCCGCTCCACGGAGTTGTTCCGGGGTCGGTGAGGGGAGGCCGGACCGGACCTCCCAGGCGACACCCGGCTCGGTGCGGGCCGAAAGGTCGAGCGAGCCGGTGGCGGCGTTCACCTCGGACGTCCGGTGGGACGCTGTCGGGAAGGGCGCGACCGGCAACCAGGGGCTGGAGAGGTCGATGATGTTGACACGGTGGAACAGGTCGGACAGAGGAGGGGTGCCGGGGTCGAGTGCGGGTGGGTTGTCGGATCGCTGCCAGCGCCGGCCGTCGAAATCGTCGAGCGCCGTCAGGCGCCAGTAGCTCGCGTCGGGCGAGACGACTTGGAAGATCACGGTGTCGCTCGGGTCCACGAGGCGTGAGCGGATGTCGGTGAACGGGTTGTCCGGAACGAACGTCCCGATCTGGTTCCGGAAGTCCCACGCGGCAGGCTCTCCGTAGCCGGGTAGCAGGGGTGCCAGCATCACACCCGCAGCGAGGATGATCGCCACCAACGCGGTGGGGGCCAGGGCTGTCCACCAACGAGCACCGGCTCTCTCGCGGTCTCCGGCAACGATCGCTGCACCCGCCGCGACGAGCACGAGCCCGAGCATCAGAAGTTGTCCGCCGGACTCCGTGGGTGTGCCCTCGATGATGAGTCGTGTTGCGAGAAAGATGGTCACGGGTGGTGCGACGGCGAGCGTAGCGGCCCCAGAGCTCCACATCCCGGCCCCGGACGCCGCGGCGCACCACCAGACCGCAGCGACCGCGATGCCGAGGTAGGGAGCGGACCCGAGCGGCGCGACGGACTCGCGGACGAGCTCCATCGCCGACTCGATTCCGGACAGGAAGGCGGTGAGGGTCTCGGGAGTGGGGATCCCGAGGAGAGTCGTCTCCGGATACACCGACCAGGCGAGCACGACGAGGAAGCCGACGACGTGCAGGACGTTCGCCGCGACACGCACCTGGAGCGGTGTCCACCGGCCGCGGTTCTTGGCGCGGAGCGCGCCCCACTCGACGGTGAGGGGAAGAAGTGCCGCGAGCGCGAGGGGCACGACCCAGCCGCTGTCGTCGAACACCCACTGGAAGCCCGAGATCGCCAGCAGCCACAGGATCGCCATTGCAGGGAGCGTCACTTCGCGGACCTCCCGGTGCCCGACTCGGCGAGTGCCCGGGGCAGTTCGCCGAGCGACTGGACCCGAGTGGCCTGCGCTCCCGCGAGAAGCTCGGACGGATAGGGGCCGGTCTCGTTCACGTCACAGAACAGGGCGACCCGGTTCGGGTGCGATGCCCGCGCCCGGGCGAGACCCTGCGCGACACCTGCGTCGATCCCGCCTCCGACGAAGAGGAGGGACACCGACCTAGTCCCGGGGTCCGGAGTCAGGAGGTCTACCAGGTCGGACGCGTCCACACCCGCCTCGACATCCGAGGGGGTCGCTTCGGCCAGGAGATCGAGCGCCCGGCCCAGGGACGCTGCGCTGTCCACCTGGACACGCGGGTGTCCGGTTGCGACGAGCACCAGGGAGCCCGCCAGCCCGGCCCGGGCATACGACTCGACCAGGCTGGCCGTCACCGAGACGGCGAGCTCGAACCCGGGACGGATCGGTCCGCGTACGAGGCTCCCCGGATCCGGTTCCGAGACCGAGTACACGTCAGCGCGGCAGTCGAGTACGACGGTCACCTGCTCAGCTTCGTCGTCCTGCGTCTCGCGCACCAGCAGAGTGCCCCTCTTGGCGGACGACGGCCAGTGGATGCGGCGCCGGTCGTCACCGGACACGAACTCGCGGAGCTGACGGAATTCGTAACCCGCCCGGGGGGCGAACGCGCGGATCCCCGACTCGGCGGTCCCCGGGAGGGAGTGGGACGGGAGCGGCGCGCTGCGCGGCCAGACACGCAGGGTCTCGGTTCCGGGAATGTCCTGCATCTTCTGGGCGAGACCCATCGGGTCGGACCGCAGGACCCAACCGGGCCCCAGTGTGTACAGGCCCCTCGGAAGGGCGTCGAACCTCACGGACGTGGGGCGGTCGAGGCGGACCCCCACGATGGCAAGGGACTCGGGTGCACCGCCGCTTCGCGTCAGGAGATCAGCCGTTCCCTTCACCGGCCAGAATCCGGGGTGACGTGCCGTCAGGCTGTAGATCACGTTCACCGTCTGTCCGTCTCGTACTTCGTCCAAGGGACCCGACCGGGCGATGCGCACGTCGTGGGGCGCGAACAGGGCGAAGGCCACTCCGGCTCCCACGATCGCGAAGAGGGCTGTTGCGAGGGCCACGAAATCGGTGCTGCCGAGCTGACGCCCGGCGAACCAGACGAAGGGGGCGAGGACGATCAGGCCGAGTCCACGTCCTGTGAGTCTGAGTCTGAGCTTCGGACGTCCGCTGCGACCCCTGCTCACTGCCCCACCGGCACCGGAACGGCGTGGAGCACGCCGGCGAGCACCTCGGCCGACTGGACTCCTCTCATCTGGGCTTCAGGGGTCAAGACGATGCGGTGTTCGAGCACGGCGTTCGCCACCCACTTGACGTCGTCGGGTATCACGAAGTGCCTCCCGGCGAGAACCGCTGCCGCCCTACAGGCACGGAGAAGGTGGAGGCTCCCGCGGGGCGACACGCCGAGGTCTATCTCGGGGACCTGCCGAGTGGATTCGGTGATGTCGAGCACGTACTCCTTGATCGAGGGCGCGACGTAACAGGCGTCAGCGACCTCTCTCAGGGCTATCACGTCCTCGGGGCCGACGATCGCCGACAGTGCCGACGTCATCTCCTCGCCGGATTCGGCATGCATCTCGAGCATGCGAAGGGAAGCCTCACGTGACGGGTAGCCGATGGACATGCGGACCAGGAACCGGTCGAGCTGAGACTCGGGAAGCGGATATGTTCCCTCGTGTTCCAGCGGGTTCTGGGTCGCGAGAACGACGAAGGGCTCCCGGAGCCCGTACGTCTTCCCGTCCACGGACACCTGTGACTCCTCCATGGCCTCGAGCAGGGCGGACTGCGTCTTCGGCGATGCCCTGTTCACCTCGTCGGCGAGGAGGATGTTCGAGAACACCGGACCCGGGTGGAACGAGAAGGCTCGTGTCTCGGGATCGAAGACGTTCACACCGATCAGGTCCGAGGGCAGGAGGTCGGGTGTGAACTGGATCCGTCGCCATGTGCAGCCGAGGGACTCCGCCAGCGACCGGGCGAGAAGCGTCTTGCCCACGCCCGGCACGTCCTCGATCAGGACGTGTCCGCGTCCCACGAGGGCCACGAGCGCGAGCCGGATCGCGTCCGGCTTGCCCTGCAGCCTCGTCTCGACGTTCTCGATGATGGCGTCGAGCCGGGTGAGGGCGAACTCTGTTGAGGGGTGAAGCTGTGACATCCACCTAGCCTGTGTCGATCCGGCACCAAGGGTATGTGCTCGTGGAGTTGTCTGATGGAGTTGATCGCGGCCCTGGACATCGGTGGTACGAAGCTGGCTGCCGGGCTGGTGGACGGCCGAGGCAGACTGCGCAACCGCGCCCAGAGGCCGACACGGGGGAATGCTCCCGCTGAAGATCTTCTGGCCGACACCTGCGATCTCCTCGCCGAGGTGATCGGCTCGACCCCCCGGCTCGCAGGTATCGCAGTCGGCTGCGGTGGACCCATGTCGGAGCATGGCGTGAGTCCTGTGAACATCCCCGCGTGGCGTGACTTCCCGCTGCGCGAGCATCTGGAAGAACGCTTCGGGAACGGGCTTCGAGGGCCCGTCGTCGTGGACAACGACGCGAAGGCGATGGCGATGGGGGAGGGGTGGTTGGGTGCCGCGCGGGATGTGGACAACTACCTCGGAATGGTCGTGTCGACCGGAGTCGGAGGCGGAATCGTCCTCGACGGCCGCATCCTCGACGGCCGACTGGGGAACGCGGGGCACATCGGCCATCTGATCGTCGTGCCGGGCGGTGCGACGTGCGGCTGCGGACACAGCGGCTGCCTCGAGGCGGAGGCTTCGGGCACAGCCATCGCCCGCGACGCGGCGTCGCTGTGCGAGGACGGGAGCGCCGGCGCCACCCTGAGGAAGCACTGGGAGGCGTCCGGGGGAAGTATCACTGCCGTGCAGGTCGCCGAGGCAGCGAGATCCGGTGACGAGTCCGCGGCAGCGCTTCTCGGGCGGGCAGGCCGGCTCGTCGGGAAGGCGATCGCGGACGCTGCCACGCTCCTCGACCTGCGTCTCGCGGTCGTGGGGGGCGGTGTCGCCCAGGTCGGTGAGATCCTCTTCGAGCCGATGCGCGCGGAGGTCGCTGCGACTGCGCGGCTGCTTTACACGGCAGGTATCGAGGTCCGTGCCGCGGCCCTCTCGACCGACGCAGGCCTGGTGGGTGCCGCTGCGGACTGGCTGTGGAGAACCCGTGGCGAGAGACCCGAGGTGGTGTCATGAGCGCTCGGAGCCTCGTGACCGCCGCCTCCGTCGCCGCGGTCCTGCGGCATCCCACGCTCTGGGGCACGGCGGCACGCGCTGTCGTGCGCCTCGCTGCGCGGGGTTGGTGGCGGCGCTGGCCCCCAGTGCCCATGCCGGATCCCGCCTATGTCGAATGGCGTCGTCAGACCGCATACGGCGACCCAGAGGCGCGTGCCGGGGCCGACGACCTCGTCTCCTATCTCGAGTTCTGCAGGTCCCTCGGACGGTCCGGCGCCTAGTGGTGCGTGCGTAGCCCGCGATCGCCGGCGGCTCCGTTCCGTATACTCCTGGCAACCGGAGACAGGATGCCCAAGGCACTCGTACTCAACGCCACCTACGAACCTCTGTGTGTGGTCTCCGCACGGCGGGCCGTGGTGCTCGTGCTGGGCGAGAAGGCCGAGATGGTGCGGCACGACGACCGTGTCCTCAGGTCTCAGTACCTCACGGTCCCTCAGCCCTCCGTGATCCGTCTCAGGGACTTCGTCAAGGTGCCCCGCCGAAGGCGGATCTCGCCGTCCCGTCGCGCCGTCTTCCTGAGGGACGAGCACACGTGTCAGTACTGCGGCAGCAAGGCGGAGAACATCGACCATGTGATCCCGCGTTCGAAGGGTGGCCTCCACATCTGGGAGAACGTCGTCGCATCCTGTCGCAGGTGCAACGGCAACAAGGAGAACCGGACACCCCAGGAAGCCGGCCTGCGACTCCGGGCCAAGCCCAAGGCACCCCTGCCCCAGACGCTGATCGCCGCCCTCGTCGGTTCGATGCATCCGCACTGGAGCGAGTTTCTGGCGGTGTGAGCGCCCGGTGTCAGGCGTTGGCGGGCTCGACCACGGGATCGAGCCCGAAGCGACGGAGTGCGGCCAGGAGATCTTCCCTCTTCACCGGCTTGGCGATGTAGTCGTCCATGCCGGCTGCGATTACCTTCTCGCGTTCGCCCGACATGGCGTTCGCCGTCATGGCCACGATCGGGATGCGGTCGGCGGTTCCGTTCTCGATCCGGCGGATCGTCCGCGTCGCCTCGTATCCGTCGAGGATGGGCATGTGGCAGTCCATGAGCAAGAGGTCGGGGCGTAGTCCCGCCTGGATGGACTCGACGGCCTTCGCGCCGTCCTCGACCACCTCGACACGGAATCCCATCTTCTCGAGGGTTCGACGTGCGACCTTCTGGTTCACGAGGTTGTCCTCGGCAACCAGGATCAGGGCGGCGTCGTCGGCAGGCCTCGAGCTCGCCGCGGTAGGCATGATCGGGACGTCCGCACCCGTACCCTTGGACGTCAGCAGACGCTGGAGGCGGGGCAGGCGGACCGGCCGGCCGGCGAAGGCGTCCACCCCGATCGCCCTGAGTGCGGCCGTCTCCGGCGCGGTCGCGACCGGAGCGATGACGACGAGGCGGATGTTGCGGCCGGTGGGAGTCTGACGGATCGACCTGACCAGAGCCTCGGCCCCGTAACCCGACTCGAAGTCGAGGAGCACGGCGTCGGCCGGAGTGCCACGCTCGTTCAGGACCCGCAGCCTCTCGACGACGGAATCGGGTGACACGACGTCGAGCTCCGCGCCCGCGGCCGTGAGGTCGCGTTCGACCACCTGTCCCGTGCGGTCCCCGGGCGGGCAGGTCACGATCCGCATGCCGCGGAGGTCGGCGGGGGACTCTGCCCCGGGAACCTCGGCGACCTGGAAAGGCATGACCACGCTGAACACGCTGCCCTCGCCGAGGGTGCTCTGGACGGAGATGGATCCATCCATGATCTCGACGAGTTGCCGGGTGATCGCGAGGCCGAGGCCGGACCCACCGAAGCGTCGTGTCATCGAACCGTCGAGCTGCGTGAAGGCCTCGAACATGCGGGCCGTCTTGTTCTCCGGGATCCCGATCCCGGTGTCGGACACGGCGATACGCAGCACGACGCTGTCGCCCAGATCCTCCTCGACGGAGACGGAGAGCACGACCTCACCTTCCTCGGTGAACTTGACGGCGTTGCCGAGGAGGTTGATCAGGACCTGGCGGATCCTGCCTGCGTCCCCGACGACACCCGTTGGGACGTCAGGAGCGAAGTCACACACCAGGTCGAGCTCCTTGCCGCTCGCCTGCTGACCGAGAAGCTCCGTGACGTCGTCGGCCAGTCTCCGCAAGTCGAGTGGGGACCTCTCGATCTCGAGCTTCCCCGCCTCGATTCGCGAGAAGTCGAGTACGTCGTTGATGATCGTGAGAAGGGCCTCGGCGGAGGAGTTGATGGTGTGTGCGATGTCCCTCTGATCCGGCGTCAACGGTGTGTCGAGCAGGAGCTGAGTCATGCCCATCACACCGTTCATGGGCGTCCGGATCTCGTGGCTCATGTTGGCGAGGAAGGTGCTCTTCGCCTGGCTCGCCGCCTCGGCGGCGTCTCGACGAGATCGCGAGCCCGCACTTCGAGGTGGCGGATCTCGTCGTCCGGTCTCCGGAAGGTGAGTGGCAGGACCTCCTCGGGGTCGATGCCCTCCTTGATCCAATTCCGGAACGACTCGCGATGCGTGCCGTCTTCGCTGCTGTCAGCGAACGCGTCCAAGCCCTCTCTGCCGTGGAGCTCGTCGGGCGGGGAACCGAAGACGCTCGTCGCTGCCGGGCTCACGTAGGTGATCCTGCCGTCGCCGTCGAGTACGACGATGACGTCCGAGGCGTTGCGTACGAGCGATCGGAAGCGGCGCTCGCTCCTCCTCAGGCTCTCTGTCGTCTGGTCGACGAGCTGGAGAGCCCGGGTCTCTGAGCGTCCGAACGCGTAGACGACGAGGCCGAGCAGGATGCTCAATGCAATCCCTGACAGGAGGATGGCAACGGGGACGAGCGTCTGGCTGCGGTTCGTGAGTTCCTCGAGTGCTGTGTAGCGGACGAGCCAGTCCCCGTTCGGGAGTGAGATGGTGTCGACCACCTGCTCGCCAGCGAGGGCCGAGCCCGTGTGGGTCGAGGCGATCTGGTTGTCTGCTGTCGGCTGGTTCCCCTCGAAGAGCTCGATGGCGAGGCTGTTGCTCTTCGAGAGCACACCTTCGACGAATCCCTCACCCGTGAACAGTTCGACGAGGAAGCCCCGGAGGTGGCGCTCTCTCTCCTCCGGCGTCGGCGGCACCTCGACGGTGTCGAACACCGGGATTCCCATGAAGATCGGGACCGGGCCGACCTTCGCGTTGAAGTTCGTGACGTTCACGACCGGCTCGCCGGTCTCGATGACCGCGTCGACGAACGGCTGCGCCAGTTGCGGATAACCGAACACGTCGAGTCCGACGATGGGCACCGAGGGGACCAGCAGGGACTGGTGGGTGACTATGCCGTGCAAAGGGCCGTCACCGACGTCGTAGATGGTGAAGTTCGGGTCGTCACGCTGGCGAATGAGCTGCTCGTACTCGGCGAGCTCGGACTCGGGGACGAGCTGCATCCAGGCGACGCTCTCCACCCCCTTGTAGTTCTCGGAGAAGTCGAGGGCCTGGATGAACGCCTCGAACTCGGCTTTCGTCACGGCGTCGGAGTGCGTCTGGTACAGGGCGCGAAGGCTGATCAGGGCATCCCGGTAGCGGTCGAGGGCGAACTGGATGTCCTCGTTCGCCGCCTCGGCCAGTCTGTTCAACTGCGCCCGGTAGTCCCGCCGCTCGATCTTGTGGAACTGCCAGGCGATGGCCATCGAGGCCGTGATCCCGGCGAGCGCGACGAAGATGGCGAGGGAACGCGACAGCAGGGACCGTCGCTTC
>QWHP01000556.1 GCA_021404985.1 Actinobacteria bacterium ATB1 | reverse complement strand
CCGGCGGCTGTCGCCGCCCATGCGAGGTGCGCTGGGGAGTTGCCCTGCAGGGCGATCAGGAACTCGAAGCGCATCGCCGTCAGGACGGAGCGCACGCTCTCGTTCTCGAGGACCTGCCGGAAGGCGTCGGGCTTGGCGATCGCGAGAGCGAGACCCGGTGCCAGCTTCGCCTGCAGGTAGCCGATCTCCGCGTCCCCGAGGGCGTAGAGGGCGCTCTCGTAGCTCTCGGCGTCGGGGAAGACACACAGTGCGAGGCTGTTGCCCGGCGGGATCTCCACGTCGAGCTCGAGCGGGTTCGTGCCCTTCATGTCGATCCGGTCGGGTCCCGACCACGGATAGAGCTTGAGAGCACACTTCGTGAAGATGCCGTTTCCGCCGTCGGTGCCCGCCCAGCCGCGCAGGACCCCCCGCAGGCTCGGGCCAGGACCGTCAGGGCTGATCCAACCGGCACCGCTGCCGCATGAGCCCAGGCGGAGGAGCTCCCCGGTCGGCAGGACCCATTCCACGCCTGACATGTTGCGCGGCATGTAGCCCATGGAGATGCTCGAGAAGCCCATGCCCATGTGGGACGTCGCCGACGCGAGTGGGGAGCAGTTGCTACCCGCGCCGTGGATGTGCAGGTTCAGCCCGTGGGGCATGAGCTCCGCCTGTATCTGGGCGCAGGTCACGTAGGGCTCGACGAGGATCCTCCGGTTGCGGAGGTCGACGTCGAGGATCCTGTTCATGCGCCGCATGTCGACCTGCACCACGTTGTCGTACCCGGGGCCGGCGTGCGCACCCCAGCCGGTCGTCAGTGCCTTGAATCGCACGTGGTGGCGATTGCAGATCCGGACGACCTCCTGGACCTCGTCGGTCGTCTGCGGCATCGCGACAGCGATGGGCCGGTGGATCCAGACGCCGGGCTCGACCTTGTGGAAGGGTTGCGCGGCGTACGAGTCGAGGATGTGCGGCTCGCCTGTCACCCGCCTCTTGCCGAGAGCGCCGGCGAGGTCGTCGAGAAGCCCGTCGGGTGCTGCGACCGGTGTCATGAGCCTGCCTCCAGGGATTCGGCGAGAAGGGCGTTGATGTCGAGGATCTCCATCTCCGGGTTCGCCTCCCCGAACATGTGCACACACCAGGGGCAGCTCGTCACCATCGCGTCCGCTCCCGTCGACGCCGCCTCCTCGATGCGCTCGTCCGCCGTCGCGGCGGCGAAGTCCGGCCTCGCCTCGAGGCAGCCTCCCCCCGCTCCGCAGCACCAGGAGTACTCCCGGATGCGCTCCATCTCGACGAGCTCGATGCCCGGTATGGCCTCGAGGAGCCGGCGGGGATCCTCGAATCGGCCGCCCCTGCCGTCACGTCGCATGTGGTCGGGACGGTCGATCTTGCGTCCCTCGAACGTGCCCTGCCAGTCGTGTCCCCTCCGTCCGAGGTTGCAGGGGTCGTGGTAGGTGACCCGGCGTGGACCGACAGGCCCCAGGGTGAGCCGCCCCTCTTCGAGGAGCTCGGCTGCGATCTCTGTCACGTGCCGCACCGGCACACCGAGCGGCTTCCCCGTCATCGGATACGTGACGTTGAACGCCCCGAAGCAGTCGGCGCACGCGACAGCAAGACACGAGGCGCCCGAGCTCGCCACGCGGGCGACCATGTCGTCCGCGAAGTTGGCGTACTCCGAGACGAATCCGGTCTCGTGTGCCCTGAAACCGCAACAGGACTCTGCGGTACCC
>QWHP01000084.1 GCA_021404985.1 Actinobacteria bacterium ATB1 | reverse complement strand
GAAGACGCAGCATGCACCTGCGTGTCATGGACGTCCCGGTCGCATCGAGTCCGTCCGGTTCCGGGGGAGATCCGGCTCGGGATGGTGACGAGGCCGGTGTGTCCGATGTGCCCTCCGTCGCCGATGCGCCCACGGTCTGGGATGTGGTCACGGACCGTCTCCTCGCCGACATCCGGTCGCACGCCTCGACGTTGGTGTTCGTTAACAACAGGCGGACCGCCGAACAGGTCGTCGGCCGCCTCAACGAGAGGGTCGGGGCGCGCTGGGCCGACGTCGACGAACCGGATGCTCAGACGGCCTTTGCAGCCGCACACCACGGGAGTGTCGCGCACGAGGTTCGAGCACACCTCGAGGAGGCCCTCAAAGCCGGCCGGCTGCCCTGCCTCGTCGCCACCGGGACTCTCGAGCTCGGGATCGACATGGGCGCCGTCGACCTCGTCTGCCAGATCGAGTCGCCCCACTCGGTCTCCCGGGGTCTACAGCGTGTCGGGCGGTCCGGGCACCTCGTGGACGCGACGAGCGTCGGCCACATCTACCCGATTCACCGTGTCGACCTGGTCGAGGCTGCGGCCGTGGCCCGCGAGATGAGGGGAGGCCGGATCGAGGCGATCCAGCCGCCACGGAACTGCCTGGACGTCCTAGCCCAGCAGATCGTCGCCGAGGTGTCGGCGCGGGACTGGGACGTCGACGATCTCTTCGCAGCCTTCCGGAAGGCCTACCCGTACCGCGACCTGCCCCGGTCCGCCTTCGACGCCGTCGTCTCGATGCTCTGCGGGGACACGAAGGACCCGGATCTGGTCGCGGGCAAGCCCCGGCTTGCCTGGGACCGCGAGTCCCGGGAGCTGCGCACGAGGCCGGGGTCCTCGCAGGTGGCCGTCCAGTCGGGGGGGACCATCCCGGACCGGGGCCTCTATCCGGTCTATCTCGCCGGTTCGGACGTCCGCCTCGGGGAGCTCGACGAGGAGTTCGTCTTCGAGTCCAAGCGCGGGGACGTGTTCGCCCTCGGGTCGTCGCTCTGGCGCATCCTCGAGATCGGCCGCGACAGGGTCGTTGTGGGCGAGGCGCCGGGCGCGGTGCCGCGCATGCCCTTCTGGCGGGGTGAGGGACTCGGTCGGCCCTGGACGCTTGGGGTCGCCGTGGGCCGGCTGCTCGGGGACATCGGACGAGGGCTCGCCGGTTCTGGCGGGGACATGACGCCGCTCGCCGAGGAGCTCGCAGCCGAGTGCTGTCTCGAGCCAGGTGCTGCGTCAGCTCTTCTCGATGCCGTCTCCCGCCAGCGCGACACGGCGGGCTTGCCCACCGACCGGCACGTCGTCGTCGAGGCGTTCACGGACGAAGTGGGGGACTGGCGGATCGCTGTCCATTCAGTGTTCGGATACAGGCTCAACCTCGCCTGGGGAATGGCTCTGGTCGCACGGCTCCGGGAACGTCACGGCCTGGATCTCGAGTGGGTGCCCCACGACGACGGCATCCTGATGCGGTTCCCCGCTCTGGACACGAACCCACCAGCGGATCTCCTGCGTCTGGTCACCTCGGATCGAGTCAGGGAACTCGTCACGTCCAACCTCTCCGACACGGCGCTCTTCGCGTCACGGTTCCGGGAGAACGCCCAACGCTCCTTCCTCCTGCCCCGCAACAGGCCCGGGCGCCGGACCCCACTCTGGCTTCAGCGCCTCCGCGCCGCAGACCTCATGACGCTCGTCGGCCGCGATCCCGACTTCCCGATCGTCCTCGAGACCTACAGGCAATGCCTCGAGGACGAGCTCGACATCGGGCACCTCGAGTCCCTCTTGCGCGAAATCGAGCGCGGTGACGTCACTGTCTCCTACGTCACCCAAGACGTCCCGTCCCCCTTCACGTCCGGGATCCTCTGGCGGTTCGTGTCCAGCTACCTCTACCAGGGAGACGTCCCTGCCGCCGAGGCGCGAGCCGCGACGCTCAGCCTGAATAGGGAGATGCTCACCTCGCTCCTCGGCGGAGACCAGATGCGCAAGCTCCTCGACCCGGAAGCGGTCGCCGAAGTGACGTCCCAGACCGAGCGCACCGCCCCGGGCTGGAAGGCGGGGGATGCAGAGGCAGTCCACGACCTGATGCGACGTTTCGGGGATCTGTCCACCGAGGAGCTCCGGGCGAGATGCGAGGACGGTGTCGACCTCGGCGAGGTCCTCGACGCGCTCGGCAGAAGGGTCCGGGAGGTGGGCGGGAGGTGGGTCGCCGCGGATGACGCCGATGCTTACGTGGCGGCGCTCAGGCCTCTGGGGGGTGGAGCTGCCGGCCGGTCGGGCACCGGCGACGTGGAGGCGGTCGAGTCCTGGTTGCGCCGCGTGGTGCTCGGGCGTGGCATCGTGACGGTCCGCTGGCTGGCGGAGCGGTACGGCTGGGACGCGTCCTCGGTCAGGTCCTGTCTCGAGCGACTCGCAGAGTCGGGCCTCGTGGTTCACGGTGAGTTCCTCCCGTCCGGAGAGGACGGGGGCGGGACGGTCGGCGAGGAGTGGGTCGGGGCGATGACGCTCCAGCGCATGCACCAACGCAGCCTCGCCCTGGCGAGACGCCGAACGCGTCCCGTCGACGGTGCGGCCCTGGCGCGGCATCTCCTGCGACACCAGATGGGGAGCGGCGATACGCGTCCCTCCGGGCCCGAGGGGCTGGACCGCGTCCTGGCCATGCTGGAGGGCGTCCCGATGTACGTGTCCCTGGTGGAGACCGACATCCTGCCGAGCCGGATGCGTGACTGGCATCCCTCTATGCTCGATGCCGCGCTCGCGACCGGCCGATGGGCGTGGCTCATGCTCGACGCGAGACGGATCGTCTTCGTGCGACCGGACCGGGCGGGTTGGCCGGCGATCCAGGGAGACGCTGCCGATGCAAGTCCCGAGGCGGAAGCGATCGTCGGCCTCCTCGGGGCCGGGGGTGGCTGGCGGACGGACGAGATCGCAGAGCGCCTGGGGCTGGCCCCGGCGAAGGTGCGGGAGGAACTCATCTGGCTGGCATCCCGAGGGGTCGTGTCGAACGACTCTTTCGCGCCACTCCGCCACGGTGGGTCCCCCGGAGGCTCACAGGGGGCCCCGGTCCGACGGCGCGGGAGGGGCGCAGCGGCCTCGCGGGTTTGGGCGGCAGGGGGGGAGGGACGCTGGTCGGCAGTGCGACGAGGCGACATCCCCGAGCATCCCGACCGCGCTGCCGCCGATGCTGTCGCCGACCTGCTGCTCGACAGGTACGGGGTCGTATCACGAGAGGTCTGGGCTAGCGAGGCGTGGTCGGTACCCTGGTCCGATGTGGCGGGATCGCTGGACCGGGCGGAGATACTCGGCGACGTCCGGCGCGGCTACTTCGTCGAGGGGCTGAGCGGGCTGCAGTATGCCGCCGTCTGGGCGATCGAGGACCTGAGGAGGGAGCCGGACGCGGGCGCGACCCCGGTGTGCCTGGCCTCGGCGGACCCGGCGAACCCGTGGGGATCGCTCCTCGACGCCCACGGCGTCCGCAGGTCGTCCGGTGCCCTTGTCGTCCTGGAGAACGGGGCACCCGTCCTCTCCTACGAAGGCTCTCGGGTCGTCCCGCTCTCGGATCGTCCAACGGCAGCCTTCGAAGCCGCCCTCGGTTCGTTGCGAGCGAAGCTCTCCGAGAAGCCGATGGTACGCAGACGGCCACGCGTCGACCACTGGGCTTCCGACCCGATCACCTCGCGCAAGGACGTCGTGCGCGTGCTGCGAGCGGCCGGCTGGGCGAGGACCCCCAAGGGTTTCACCCCCTGACGCCTGCTCACCCCGACCCGGAGCGCCCGCCACCCCGCGGCCGGTTTGGCGCGTGGATTTGTTGCTGGGGTGGGAATCTGCGCGCCAAGCAAGGCACCACGTTGACATATAGATGTAAGTGACATATAGTTGCGTAATGAGACCCCAGCATCACAAGTCGGGCAGACCGGGACCCCGTGGCCGCCGCAGACACTCCCACGGGAGGGCTCCGCGCTGTCGCCGCCTCGTGGAGCCGGGAGTCTGGGAGGTCCAGGCGAGGGTGGAGCGCTTCGTGGAACCGGCTCTGCTCCTGCTGCTGGCGGAGGGCCCGAGGCACGGGTACGAGCTCGCCGACTTGCTGGGCGAGCTCTCACCCGGAGATCAGCCCGACATGGGCAACCTCTACCGGCTCCTCCGGGGTCTCGAGGAAGAAGGCGTGGTCATCTCAGAGTGGGGAACCGACGGCCCGGGGCCGGCACGCCGAACGTACCGTCTCACCGAGGCCGGACGTTCCCTGCTCGATACCTGGGCGGAAGCCCTCGACGAAACACGCACACTCATCGACAGGTTCCTCCGGACATGGAGGGACCGGACAGGAAGAGACGACTGATGAACCGACACATGCATCACAGGCGTGCCGCCGGGCACCTGCACCGCAGGAGAGCGCACGTCCAGCACCGAGCCCGGCACGTGGCCAGGATCCTTCCGATCGATCCCGACCACTTCCGTTTCGCCGTCGATCACATCGACGACAGGGAGACCCTGGAATTCCTCCAACGCGACCTCGAGCAGGCAGTTCTCGACGTTGCAGCCCGCATCGAGCAACTCGACGCCGAGGATGCAACCGAACCATCACATGAGGGCTGAGGTCGAGACGAAGCCGATGTGCCCGAGTGACTGTGCCGCGGTCCGGGGCGGTGCCGGTCACTCCCGGTCGAAGGCTCGCTCCCGGAACTGAGTGACCCCGAGGCGTACCACCCACTCGTGTCCCCAGACCATCAGTGGTCTTGCGATCGTGGAAGCGACGCGCAGGGCGGGAGGGGTGAGGCTGACCTCCCACGTGAGTCGTGCCGTGGACGCCCCGGGGTCGTGGGAGTCGGGTTCGACCTCGAGGACGGCCGGACCCACCAGATCTCCGTCGACGTGCGTCCGAACGAGGTGCCCGGGCTCGATGTCCAGCACGGTAACGGCGAATCGGAGCTCATAGGGGAGGGGCGGGCGCACCACGCAGGACGCAGTGACCCCCGGCTTGAGTCCGTTGCCGTCCGGGCCATCCGTGTCGAACTCCGCGAGCCATGTCCACCAGGTGGGGAACTCCGAGACGCGTGTCACAGCCGACCAGAGGGTCTCTGCCGGGACGGCGAATTCGAAGCTCCGGTCGAAGCTGAACGGCGCCGGCACGGTCCCAGCCTATGGCTGCACGTCGTCGCCGTGCGGGGGTGCTTTTGGCGCGTGGATTTGTGGCTGGGGTGCGAATCGGCGCGCCATGTTGATCCGGCTCGCCATGCGAGACTGCGAGTTCCGCCCGCTCCCGCTCCCGCTGCAGCCGCGGCCGCAGCGGAATCCAGCCTCAGTCGTAGATGATCACCGAGCGGGCGACTTCGCCGTTCTCGATCGCCCGGAACGCAGCGTTCACTTCCTCGAGCCGGATGCGCCGCGACACGAGCTCATCGAGCTTGAGCTCGCCGCTCTTGTAGAGGCTGACGAGCTTGGGGACGTCGCGGTTCACGTCGGACCCGCCGTAGAAGGCACCCGTGATGACCTTCTGCATGGCGAAGAGGTCCATGAAGATGTCCACCTCCATGGTCGTGCCGATCTGGGGAGCGCCGACGAAGACCGTCTTGCCGCCGGCCCGGGTCATTCCGATCGCCTGCTTGAGGGTCTCGGCGAAGCCCACGACCTCGAACGCGGCGTCGACCCCACGCGGCATCCCGAGGGCGCCCGTACCGGTCAACTCCTTGACCGCCATGACGGGGTCACCGGACGAGGCGTTGATCAGATCGGTCGCGCCGAACTCCTTGGCGAAGTCGAGCTTCGTGTCGACGGTGTCGACCGCGAAGATTCGCTCGGCTCCTGCGATCCGGGCGCCCTGGATGACGTTGAGGCCCACCCCGCCGCAGCCGATCACGGCGACCGTGTCCCCCTTCTGGACGTCGGCGATGTTGACGGCGGCGCCGAAGCCGGTGAGCACGCCGCAGCCGATGAGTGCTGCCCGGTCGAGCGGCATGTCGTCGTCGATCTTGACGGCGCTCATCTCCGGGACGACGGTGTACTCGGCGAACGTGCCCGTTGCCTGCATCTGCCGGACGGGTTCGCCGGCCCGGCTGAACCTGTACGTCCCGTCGAGCTGACCCGCGGTCGCGGCGACAGCCGCCCCCGTCTCACAGAGTGCCGGCTGCCCGTGCGAGCACGTGTAACAGGTCCCGCACTGGGGCACCCAGGACAGGACGACGTGGTCTCCGGGCTGGAACTTCGTCACACCCTCGCCGACCTCTTCGACCACGCCCGCGCCTTCGTGGCCGAGGATGATCGGGGGCATGAGGGGAAGCTTCGCCTGGACCACCGAGAGATCCGAGTGGCACACGCCGGATGCGGCGACCTTGACTTTGATCTCGTTCGCCTTCGGCGCGTCGAGCTCCAGGTCGTCGAGGATCTCGAGGTCTTGGTTGAAAGCTGGCAGCACTGCGGCCTTCATGGGCCCCTCCGTGTGATGTGACGCCGTGCGTGAGAAATGCACTCTACGTCGGCCGGTGCAACGTCGGCCAGAGGTGAAGCCACTCGAGGGCGGCCCGACGAGACCCGACGGAGCACTCGACGGAGCACTCGACGGAGCACTCGACGGGACCCGCCGGGTTCAGCAGCAGACGACACCGTCGAGGATCTCGACGGTACGGTCGGTGAACTCGACCATGCGGACGTCGTGGGTGACCATGATCCCGGCCTTGCCGCGCCCCTTGATCTCGCGTGCGAGGAGCTCCACGACCGCTGTCCCGAGCTTCGTGTCGAGGTTCGCGGTCGGCTCGTCGACGAGGATCGCATCCGGGTCGTTCATGAGGGCCCGCCCGATAGCGACCCTCTGACGCTCCCCCCCCGAGAGCTGGCTCGGAATCTGGTTCCGCAGCTCCGAGAGCCCCAACTCCTCGAGCAGCCGGTCGGCCCGGTCCTGCGCCTGACGCTTGGGGACGGACGCGAACTGTGCGGCGATGAGCATGTTCTCCGTCGCCGTCAGGAAGGGCACGAGGTTGAAGTTCTGGAACACGAACCCGATGCGGTTCGCCCGGAACCGGGACTGCTCCTTCGACGTCAGCTCCGTGATGTCCGTGCCCGAGACCGTGACCTCGCCGGACGTGGGAGTCAGGAGAGCGCCGAGGATCGAGAGGAGCGTTGTCTTGCCCGATCCGGACGGGCCGAGCAGCGCCATGAACTCGCCCTCGTGCAGATGTACCGAAGCATCCCGGAGGGCTGTGGTGGCGGCGTGGCCGGACCCGTAGACCTTGCTCACGTCGCGGGCGAGGACGACCTCCTTGCCGGACACACCGGACTTCTCGGCCGCCTCAGGGACGCCTGGCTCGGTTGCCGCGGTCTCGTTGTCCTGGGACTCGGGCTGTCCGCCGGCTTCCTGGAGATCGCTTGCCTGGTCAGTCACCTGTTCCTCCGATCGCGTTGGCGGGGTCGATCCTCGAGATGCGCCGGAACGAGAGCAGCGCTCCGATCACGGCAACGGAAACTGTCACGATCCCGACGGTGAGCCACGCTCCGGTGTCGATCGCGAAGGGAAGCTCGGGTGGCAGGGTTGCCCCGATCAGGACGGTCACGGCGGCTGCGCCGAGAAACGCCGGTATGGCGAGAAGTAGTCCTTGGACGAGGACGGATCCGGCGAGGCTTCGCGTGCGGGCCCCGATCGCCTTCAAGATGCCGATCTGTTCCGCCTTCTCCAGCGTGATGAGCGCGAAGAACAGCGTCACGACGATCGCCGCGGCAAGGTACGTCATGCCGATGATCGTGAAGAAGGTCTGGCGCTGCTCGCTGAGACCCGGGAGGGCAGCGATCGCGTCGTCGACTGTCACGGTCTCGGTGCCCGGCAGTGAGGAGTCCACTTCCCGCGCGACTTCGGACGGATCGGCGCCGGGGTCGACGTCCACGGCGAGGACGTTCGCGGTCGGCTCGGATCCGACGCGTTCGGGCCGGACGACGGCGAGGAGCTCCTGCCAGGTGCCGAGCTCGACCCACAGTGTGGGCTGGAGCTGGAACGTGCTGTCGTCGACGAACCCGACGATCTCGATCGGACGGTCGGACTCGGCGAAGTAGACCGTGTCGCCGATCTCGACCCCGTCGGACTTGACCGTCTCGTCGATGGTGCCGACACCCGTCTCGCCGGCACGGGGAAGCCGTCCCTCTACGAGTCCGGCCGGCTCGCCCGGCGAACCCGGCTCGTAACCGAACACGGACATGTCGAAGAGCTCGTCGGGCACGACCTCGGCCTCGGTGCGCCCGGTCCCGAAGAGGATCCCGACGGGACCGACCGCGGCAACACCTTCAACCGCCTCGGCCTCCTGCACGTCGGAAACCGGGATCGAGGATCTGAACAGCGACTGGTCGACCCCGGCATCGAACGTGAGCAGGTCGGAGTCGAGCGCCCTGATCGCCCCCGTTTGACCCTCGTCGAGGCCGGTGAGCTGACTCACGAGGAAGAGGACGAGGAGGTTGATGAGGAGGAGGGCGATCCCGACGCTGAGGAAGCGGCCCCGGCGGCGAAGCATCTCTTTCCAGGCGAGGCCCATCAGGCTGTCCTCCCGGACGCAGCCTCGGCGGGGTCGATGGCGGCGATCCGCCTGATCGAGACGAGACCTGCGAGCAGGCCTCCGAAGAGCACCGCGGACGTCACCGTGAGCACGAGGACGGGATCGACGGAGACGGGTAGGCCGGAGGACAGGCCGCTCAGCGCGAGGGCTAGGAGGCCGGTCGCGAGTAGCGACGCCATGAGGACCACGAGCCCTATCTGGAACAGGGTTGCCCGGCCGAGTCGCCAGACACCTGCTCCGATCGCACGCAGGGCGCCGTAGGCGGCTCGCTTCTGGACTGTGAAGATCACGAAGAAGAAGCCGGTCACGACGACGACGATGATTCCCGTGGCGGCGATGATGAGGAGGAAGGAGGCGGATATCTCACCGACACCAGGGATGGCGGCCACGGCGTCCTCTCGGGTCAATGCGACAGCGCCGGCTGTCTCGATCTCGATCCGCTCGATCACGGCGGCCGAGGAGGCGTCCGCGTCGACCCGGACGGCGATTACGTTCACGGGCAGCTCGCCGGGTGCGTCCGGGAAGGTGGCAGCCTGCAGCTCCCGGTACTGGTCGAAGTCCATGAGGAAGGTCGGCTGGGCGAGGAAGCCGGCGTTGTCGGCGCTGCCGACGATCTCGACGCTGA
>QWHP01000555.1 GCA_021404985.1 Actinobacteria bacterium ATB1 | reverse complement strand
AGGCAGGCGGCGTGCTCCTCGTCGCAGCCATCGTGTTCGCGGAGTCCGGACTCCTGATCGGCTTCTTCCTGCCCGGTGACAGCCTCCTGTTCGTGGCCGGCATCGCGGCATCCTCGGCGGCCGCGGAGGCAGTCGGGGTCCACCTGAACATCTTCGTGCTGCTGCCCATGGTGTTCGTCGCCGCCGTGGCAGGGGACCAGGTGGGTTACTGGTTCGGAAACAAGTCGGGACCGGTGCTCTTCAGGCGCGAGGACTCGAAGTTGTTCCACAAGGACCACCTGGTCCGCGCCGAGCACTTCTTCGAGAGGCATGGCCCCAAGACCATCATCTTGGCGCGGTTCGTGCCCGTCGTGCGCACCTTCGCCCCGATCGTGGCAGGTGCCGGGAAGATGCGCTATCGGACATTCGTCACCTACAACGTCGTCGGGGGCTTCCTCTGGGGGGCCGGGGTGACGATGGTGGGGTACACCGTGGGCCAGGTCCTTGGCGAGGTCGTCGAGATCGACAAGTTCCTCCTGCCTCTCATAGCCCTGATCGTCGTCCTCTCCTTCATACCGGCTGTCGTCGAGTTCATACGCCATCGCAGGGAGGACAAGACCGAGGAGAGCGAGACGGAGGCGGAAGCCGAGGAGATCGCCGATGAACTCGAGGAGCGGCTCGAAAGCCACCGTGACCTCACGGGTGAGTCGATCTGACCGCTACTGCGCCGTGATCTCGAATGGCCCGATCACCGCAGGGGTCGTCCCCCCGAGGACTGCCTTGCACCTGGCCTCGACGTAGGTCTCCATGCCGGCGTGAGGCCGGATGTAGAAGCGGCCGGTCCGGATCGCGTCGAGCACCTCGTCTGCGACGTCGTCCGGACTCATCCCGGACTCGATGAGCCCACCGATCACGGAGCGGACGGCCTCGGCCATCTGGTCCATCTCGGGTGTGGTCTCGGCAGTGTGGGGGCGGTTCCGGTCCGATTCGTGGATGCGAGTCGCAACCCAACCCGGACATAGGACCGAGACGCCGATGTTCGCCCCGACCATCGCGAGCTCGCCGGCGAGGACCTCGCTCAACGTCACCACCCCGTGCTTGGTCACGTTGTAGGGCCCCATGAGGGGAGAGCTCGTCAGACCAGCGATCGACGCGGTGTTCACCACGTGTCCTTCCACTCCTGCAGCGACCATCCGCGAGACGAAAGAACGGATGCCGTTCACCACTCCCTTCAGGTTCACGCCGATGATCCAGTTCCAGTCCTCCGGGGCAACCTCCCATGAGAGTCCGCCCACGGCGACACCGGCGTTGTTACAGACGACAGCGACAGGCCCGAACCGGGTCTCCGCCGCGGCGGCGAGCCCCTCGACCGCTGCCGGGTCCGACACGTCGGCGTGCATGGAGAGAACCTCGACACCGCGACCACCGAGCTCCTCCACAGCCGCGGCCAACGGTTCGTCCTCGATGTCGCAGACGACGAGATTCATCCCCTCGGCCGCGAGGCGGCGCGCCAGAGCCAGTCCGATTCCGCTCGCAGCCCCCGTCACGACGGCCGTACGGCCGCGGAAATCCTGCATAATGTTCCCGTTTCTGCCGATCTGGACCTGATATACAGGCGTAGCGGTTTCGGAATCTATCCAGATGGCACAGACGCAGTGGAACCCGGCACAGGCAGGACATCCGGCACCACCGGGCTGGTATCCGGATCCCTCCACCCCGGGCACGCAACG
>QWHP01000554.1 GCA_021404985.1 Actinobacteria bacterium ATB1 | reverse complement strand
GTTCCTGCAGAGCTTCAACTGGACGGTCTGGGGGAAGCGCACCTTGGGTAGCTGTCCGGGGTGGTGAGCGGACGGATCGTCTGCATCCGTGTCGACCCGGCAGTCCGTCGAACGCCGGCGACTACATGACGTGATCGGAGGGATTCGCCCCGCTAGCCTCCCTTTCCCATGAGTTCGAACCTCTATCACACAATTGCCTTCCTGCACATCCTCGCTGCAATCGTCGGTTTCGGCGGCGTCCTCTTCAACGGGCTCTACGGCACGAAAGCGAAGAACGCAGCGACTCCCGCGGAGGGGCTGGCGATACTCGAGGCGAACGCAGCCGCGACCAAGGTCTACGAGATCGCCATCTATCTGGTGTTCGTCTTCGGCCTGATCCTCGCGATCGACGGCGAGCTCTTCGACCAGGCCTGGCTCTCGATCAGCATGGGGCTCTACCTCGTCGCCCTGATCGTGTCGCTGGCCGTCATCCAGCCGACAGCTCGCAAGATGATCGCGGCGCAGCGCAGGCTTGTCGAGGGCGACCAGACGGCAGGGCCTGAGCTCGGGAAGCTCGGGCCACGTATCGGTATGGCGAGCATGGTCAACCACGTCCTCTTCGTCGTGGTCCTTCTCCTCATGGTCTTCAAGTGGTGACAGACCGGGAGTGAATCCGGCCAGGGCCGGCATCGTCCCTGGCCGGGACCCGGGAATGCCGGCCTTCGAAGGCAGACTCCTCAGACCGGTTCCGTGACCTTCTCCTCGGACTGGGCCGGCGGCTCGACGTACTCGTAGAGCTGGCCCCGCGGCCGGTCCGTCGCCTCTTTTTCCCGCAAGCCGCGGACGCCCTTCCAGCAGAGCCAGATCAGCGGCAGGGTCCCGCCGATGATGATGAGGAGGTCGCCGGGGAGGCGCAGCCACTCGAGGATCGCCACGCTCCTGTCCGCGAGGAACTCCGGTGACCGCGCCGCCCAATACCCCTTGCTCACCGATTCGAAGAGCTGCATGACCCCGACGGGGAAGAGCGTAACGGCGAGCATCCAGACGAGTCCGATGTTGGTCGACCAGAAACAGATCCGAGCCGCCCTGTCGGACCGCGACTTCTCCGGAACGATGTGGCGGACGCAGAACAGGGTGAGCCCGATGGCGAGCAGAGCATCCCGTACACGCCGAAGAACGCCGCGTACCCGTGGTTCGGCGTCAGCGCAGTGCCGATCTCGTAGTAGGAGACGATCGGCAGGTTGATCAGGAAGGGTGGGCACTGCCCACGCCGTCCACTGGAAGAACGCCGTGAGCTCACGGATCTCCTCCGGGTCGGTGATCGCCTCGGGCAACAGAGCGTTGTCGGGGTCCGGGTTCCCGAAGTACTCGGCGTAGTGGCGGCGGAGCTCATCGAAGGTGCCCGCCTGGTCGTCCGTGATGGTGAGGATGCCGGTCTCGGGGTCGTCCGTGTTGCGCCCGAACTGCTCGCGCGCGGCCTCGAGGGCGCCCTCGGCCTCGGGGCCGCCGTTCTCGCTGTACGAACTCGGCCGAGCTAGTCGGCCGTGAAGTCTTCGCCGAGATAGGCGCCGTGGCCGAGGATCGTGCCGTACTGCATGAGGCCACGCTCGAGGAACACGGCCTGTCCCGCATGGACCTCGTCCGCCGCGAAGAGGACGTCGCCGACCTCGCTCACCACCCGGTCGGCGATCGGAGGGGCACCCTCGTACACCCGGAAGGCGAGGAAACCGATCACGAAG
>QWHP01000553.1 GCA_021404985.1 Actinobacteria bacterium ATB1 | reverse complement strand
CCGAGGGGGATGCGGTCGGCGCTGCTTCCGAACTCTGGGAACTCGGTCGAGCCGCCGATCACGACGCGAAGGCTCGGCGAGAGTCCCTCGCGCATCGTCGAGACGATCCCTTGGCCCTTGACCGCCTGGCCCGAGACGAAGAGCGCGTCGAGCTGCCCCGCATCGGTCAGCCTCCCGATGAGCGTTCGCGGCAACAGGTCACTGCTCTGCGTCGGATTACCAGGAATCGACACCACCGAGCCGTCGGACTGTGTGAGTGTCGCAATGCCGTAGGCACCCGCATTGAACCAGGTGTGGGGGCCGCGCGAGATGATGTCGAAGACGACTCCGGCCCCCCCGAACGCCGAGTCTGCGTAGGCCATCGTCCAGTCGATTCCATCGGACGAGTCGAGCGCGATCAACGACACACCATCGCCCTGCGAGATCGTGCGCGGTTCGTCGTCGGAAGGACTCGCGATCGTCAGTCCACCGACGTGTCCGATGACCATACGAGGCGTACGGTCGTGGCCCGCCGCGAACGTCGAGAACTCGGGCACGAGCTGCCCGCCGGCTTGCTCCGGAGCGAGTAGACGCTCCGTCGTGGCGAGCTCGGCGCAGTCGGGAATCCTGACGATCCATGCTGAGAGGGCCATGTCCTCAGGACCTTTGGCTGTGCGCTCGAAGCCCGATGTGTCGACGTGTCTCACGAGCTCATTGGCCTTCATGAAGGTCACCGCGTGACAATCCGCGCCGAGCAGGAAGGCGGCGGTGTCGTCGGACGACTCGAGTCGGTGTAGCGCCCGAAGCGATCCGTCGGGCGAAAACCTACCCATGAACGCGGTACCCGTCAGCACGTCGTCGATAACATCGCCGTCGATCCCGATGTTCACCGGCTCTTCCGTGCGCCCGGAGACCACGATGTCACCGTTGCTCCCGATGCCCATCGCGCCGCCGCGCAGGGACGAGTCGCCAGTCGCAAGCTGAATCCACCCCTTGGGGCGACCGCGAAGGTCGAACCGCGCGGCGACCAACATCCGCCATGCGCCGTCGTGCACGTTGGTCACCACGACCTCTGTTCCCGTGGCATCGCGTCCCAGGTTCAGGACGGCGGTCTCGGGCAGCTCCCAGGACGGAAACGCGAGCAAGGCAAGCACCTCGCCCCGTGCCTCGTCGATGACGACATCAGAGACCTCGACGCCACCAGTGCTCGTGACGCCGACTGCAAAGTCGTTGACCGAGTCGACGGGAACTCCGCCACCACTGCATTCGGCGTCATGGCACGTGTCAATCGCCGTGCACCGTTGTCCGTCGTCACACCCAGAGCCATCGTTGGCGACGGGGAACTGGCAGACGCCATCCACACAGGTCCCCGGACGGTGGCACATCGGCGGTACCTCGCAGCCGGATGGACATCCGACGGAATCCGCGTCGACCTCCGCGCTCGACTCATCCGTCACCAGCGTGTCATCCGAGGCTTCCGCGAGTACGTCGGTCGCCGACGTCGCGTCTGACATGGAGTCGTCGACCTCGAGCACGGTGTCCGCAGGTGCGTCGGTCCCGTCCCCGAGTGGGAGCGGCCCCGGGAAGCAGGCTCCGCAAACCGCCAGGGTACTCGACAGCGCGACCGTCACTCTCACGGCGCGCATCCCGACCCGGTCCGCTCGCAAACCGAACCCGCGGCGCCCACTGGCCCCGACTCCCCCGTGACCGACGAGATCGCGCCGGTGCCGCCCGGTCCC
>QWHP01000552.1 GCA_021404985.1 Actinobacteria bacterium ATB1 | reverse complement strand
GAAGCTTCTTCAACAGCGGCTCGCTCGTCATCTGGTGCATGAATCCGAAGGCTGCGAGTGCGAGACCTTCGACCATGATCTGCATGCCGAGGTAGGTCATGTCCCACCGGCTGTCCCGGATGATGTCGTCGAGGAGAGTCTCGAGGTGGATGTTGATCGGGTAGTGGCCCGAGAGCTTCTCGTTCAGGTAGCGGGCGAACACCTCGACGTGGCGTGCCTCGTCCATCACCTGCGTGGCGCCGTAGTACTTGGCGTCGATCCAGGGCACCTGCTCGACGATCTTCGCCGTGCAGATCAGGGCACCTTGCTCTCCGTGCATGAACTGTGAGAGCGCCCAGTTCTGGAACTCGACGCTGAGGTTGTCGAACTGCTCGTCCGTCCAGCCGTAGAGAGGGCAGGTGTCGTCAGCCGAGGCGTAGTGGCGGAACATCTGCGCCCGGAGGTTCGTGGCAGCGTTCTCCTGTGCGAGCTTCATCTGGTCGACCTCGATCGACCAGTCGAGGTCCGTGCTGGCGTTCCACTGCGAGGTCTTGGCCTTCTCGTAGAGCTTCACGAGTGCAGGCCGGCTGAGCTCATAGTCCCAAGTGAAGGCTGTGAGGCCTCCGCTATCGACAGCGTGGTCGATCTCGTCGACCTTGTTCTGACTCATCGAGAGGATGCGGACTACGTCGTTGACGGTCTCTTCCGTCAGCTGCATGGCCTCCGCGTATGTCTGGTGCGTCTCTGCCATCTTCCGGGTTACCCCCCTGGTCGATTCGCACGGCGCACGGGCGCCGACGTGCTCCGAATAATAATGGTGATTATCTCGTCGCTCAAGAGAACGTTGCTTCTTTCGTCCGAGCAGGGTCAGAGGGTTTCGACGAAGCCGGTTTCTGCACCCGGGTCGCGCAGCGCGTTCTTGAGGAGCTTCCCCACCGCGTTTCTCGGCAGAGGCTCCGTCCGGATCTCGACCACGGAGGGGACCTTGAAGGCAGCGAGCTTCTCTGCGACCCAGTCACGGACGGCATCCGCGGTCAGCAGGGAAGACTCCGGCACCTGCACCACGGCCTTGACCTCCTCGCCGAGATCGTCGTCGGGGATGCCGACGACGGCAGCGTCGACGATGTCGGGATGGGAGACGAGGCGGTCCTCGACCTCGACGCTGTAGACGTTCTCACCCCCACGGATTATCACGTCCTTCTTGCGGTCCGTGATGTACAGATAGCCCTCGTCGTCCAAGTGACCGATGTCTCCCGTGCGGAACCAGCCATCCAGAAAGGCCTCTGCCGTGGCCTCGGGCCGGTTCCAGTAGCCGGCGAACACCATCGGGCCCCGTACCTGGACCTCGCCGGCCTCGCCGGGTTCGAGCACGGTGCCGTCGATCCCGGCGATACGTACCTCCGCGCAGAACAGTGGTCGCCCGACGGATGTCGGCTTCAGCCCGTCACCCCTCTCGCCGTGGAACGTGACGGCGCTCGAGGTCTCGGTCAGTCCATAGGCGTTGCCGAGCTCGCCTGTCTTCATGTTCGGGATGGCACGCCTCACGTCGTCACGCAACTCTGGGGGAGCAGGAGCACCGCCCCAAGCCACCGTGCGGAGCGTGGAGAGATCCCGCCGGGTGACGTCCTCGTGGTCGACCAGTCGGCGGACCATCGTGGGAACGGCCGTCCAGCGTGTGACCCCCTCTTCCTCGATCAGCCGCAGAGCCTCTGCGGCATCGAACCTCCCTTCGGGGATCACCAG
>QWHP01000083.1 GCA_021404985.1 Actinobacteria bacterium ATB1 | reverse complement strand
TCCACAGGTGGTAGAGAGGCGGCCAGAGGTCGTTCCACAGATCGTGCTGCACGCCGCGCCCCGCATACTGGACGGGGATGTCGTGGTGCCACGGGGGCGACTCGCTGTGGAGGAGGGGCACGAGTGACCGCCCGTCGGCGCTGTCGTCGACGGGCAGCCCGGCGAGCTCGAGGAACGTCGGAGCGAGGTCCGAGAGGTCGATGATGTGGCTGTCCGTCCCGGGAGCAACGCCGGGACCCGCAACGACCGCAGGGACGTGCAGCGACTCCTCGTAGGGGGCCTCCTCGTTGATGAGTCCGTGCGCCCAGAGGTTCACGCCGTTGTCGGATACGAAGAACAGATAGGTGTTGTCGAGCTCGCCGGTCCGATGGAGTGCGTCGACGACGTCTGCCACGAGGTCGTCGACGCCGAGCAGCGATCCCATCCTGTTCTGGAAGTCGGTGGTTGCCCAGGAGCGCTGGCGGCGATGCACCGGAGCCGACTGCTGCAACCACGTGGGCTTGTCGGAGCGGTCGGTCTCGGGGGCGTTGGGCCGGACGGGCAGGGGTGCGTTGCGCCACGGGTGGTTGGAGCATCGCCTCGGGGCCTACACGGGAAGGTGGGGTGCGGTGGCCGACACGAACGCGAAGAAAGGTGCTCGTCGTCGACCTCGTCGGAGTGCTCCACGAAGCCGGCGGTCTGCGCTGCGACGACGTCGGTGGCGTAGTCCTCGTCGTCGTTCACGTACCACACCAGGGTGCCGTTCTCGTTCAGGTAGTAGTTGTAGCCGTAGTGGAAGCCGCTGACCGTCGAGGGGCCGAACCCGCCGCTGCCCGATGCTGCGGCGTACCACTCCGTCCATCCGGGGGGCAGGTGACGCCGCTGCTTCTCGTAACCGTTCAGGTACTTGCCGGCCAGCATCGTCCGACAACCGGAAGCTTGCAGGGCGATCGGGAACGTGCGTGCCTCGTTGCCGTTACGCTGGAAGGCTTCGATTCCGCCGCGCATGCCGCCGTTCGCGAGAACGCCCGTGTTGTGGCCGTAGCGGCCGGTGAGGATCGTCGCACGGGCGGGGCAACACACCGGGGTCGGGGCGAATGCCTGTGTGAAAGTCCGGCCCCGATCCGCGATCAACGTCCGTGTCTTGGGCATCGCGTCCCAGTAGGGCGAGACCACCGAGCCGAGGTTGTCGATGAGGAACAGGACGACGTTCGGACGCTCGGAGGACTGCGGGATTGCCGCGTTCACGACCGCGCCTGCGGTCTTGTCGCGAGCCTGTACCGGTACGGAGGCGACGAGCACGACGACGACGACCGCCATGATCAGGGAGCCGCGACGACGAGCCCGATTCCGCTCAGTTGCCACCTTGCCCCGAGTTCACATCATGACCAGTGTTACACGCGGACCGGCAGTGATTCCTGCCGTGGAGACCGGGCCTGCGGTGTGGTGGCGCGAGCGCGTATCCGAAGGCGGTACCGTGCATCGCTTCGTGCAGCTCGCGCTTGGTAGGCTCCCGCCCTCGGGCCGAGTGCCCGTCCGGGGCCGGCGACCGCTGCTGGAGGAGGGGAGGCCTTGCCCGTGCCGGCAGTCATCCGAGACTTGGCGTCCGTGCAGAGCCGCGGGGCTTCCGCGCGGTGCTCCTCGATGGGTACATCCGGCCCGCCGCGGAGATTCCCCCAGAAGCCGCCGGGCGAGCCAGGTCGACGGACAGCGGGCGCACGTGACCCACGCCCCTCGATTCGAGAGGCGTCGCCCCACCTTGCATCGAACGAACCAACAACAGGGGAGGACCAGTGAGCAGCCAGGAATACGAGGCGATCGTGATCGGGAGCGGTCCCGGCGGCCTGTCGTGCGCCGCGCTGCTGCAAAAGCGTGGGGTCCGGACACTGCTAGTCGAGAAGAACAGCATGCTCGGCGGCAAGATGATCAGCATCGAGAAGGACGGCTGGGCCTACGATCTCTTCCCACACGGCCAGGTTCCCATGCGCGGCTCCGCGTTCGAGACTGTCTTCGCCGAGCTCGGGGTCTCCGACGAGTTCGAGCCCGCTCTCGAGCCAGACGACGAGCGGGACATCATCACGCTGGCGTACCGCCGCCACGAGTGGGACAAGTACAAGACGGTGACGCAGAAGCAGGCCATGGCGGACCCGCAGCCGTTCTTCGACCTGTGGGAGGCGACGGAGGACGAGCGCGAGAAAGCTCTTGTGGTCATGACCGAGCTGGCGATGATGCCCGATGAGGACATCGCGAAGCTCGACAACATGACAATGCACGAGTGGCTCTCCGAGCGTGACGTGCCGGCCCCTCTCTACAACTACATGGGATTGCACGCCAACGCGTCGCTCGCCGAGCCACTCGACCTCGTCGCGGCGTCCGAGCAGATCCTGATCCTGAAGCAGATCATGCTCCAGGGCGGCGGCGGACAGTACAAGGGTGGCTTCGGGATGCTCACCAAGGTCATGGCCCGGGAGTTCGAGAAGAACGGTGGGGAGATCCTGACAGAAGCGAAGGTGGAGCGCATCAATGTGGCCGACGGCGCTGTCACCGGCGTCGAGACGGCGCGGGGCAGTTTCGACGCCCCTGTCGTGGTGAGCTCGGCCGGCATCCAGCCCACCGTCCTCAAGCTCGTGGGTGAGGAGCACTTCGACCGCGGATATGTCGACTACGTGAAGGGTCTCGTGCCTGGCTGGGCGTTCACGAGCGTCCGCTACTTCCTCAGCCGGCCCGTTATGGACACGGCGATGTACGTCGTCTGGTCGGACGACAGCTGGCTCGACACCGCACGCTTCCGCAAGCAGAAGGAGGGCGGTGAGCCCGACGAGGTGATCCTCTTCATGGTGAACCACTCGTTCTACGACGAGCATGCGGCACCGCCGGGAAAGCAGGTGCTCGTGTCGGGCACGGTGTGCTCGTCGAACCCCGAGGCGAAGGAGATCGAGGGCATCTGGAGTTGCATGGACCGCCAGATGCGGGAGCTCTTCCCGGACATCTGGGACGCGACCGAACGCAAGGAGTACAACGGCCCGCGGGAGATATCGAACCTCACTCGAGATGCCGTCCTCCCCGGCCAAGGCGGCGAGTGTGTCGGCCTGGCCCAGATCGTCGGTCAGTGCGGCTCGATGAAGCCCAAGTCCGAGACTTCGATCCGCGGCCTCTATCTGGCAGGTGCCGACGCGGGTGCAGCCGGCATGGGAACCCACCAGGCCGCCTTGTCCGGCATCGAGGTCGCGCGACTCACGCAGCACTGCCTGAACAAGATGTACAAGGCCCAGTAGGCCTGCCGACCCTTGCGCCGCCCGCTTCGATGCCGCCGAGGTGTCTCGGCGTGGAGGCCGCCTCCGGTGCGCCCGGTGAGCGCGACGTCGTCGCGGCGATCGTTCCGGAGGACGCCGTCCGCTTCTCACCCGAGTCCGTCTTCGGGGTGTGTCGTGCCGGCCTCGAGCCGAACTTCGTCCCGACCTACCTGCAGGTGGTCGACGAGATCCCCAAGACCGCTTCCGAGAAGCCGCAGGAGCGGTTCCTCGCAAGTGCCTTGGACGCCGACCGTTCGAGGGTCTTCACCGAGAAGAGGGCATGAGCCTGCAACTCTTCGCGGGCCCTGGCAGCCTTTGATCTGGGCCTGATCTCGGCTCGATCCCGGTCCCGTCCCGGCTGCGCGCCCGGTCCGTCTCCGGCCGTGCCTTCGACTCGTCGGCCGAGTCCGGGTGCCCATGTCCCATTGGGATCCTACGCTTCGCGACGAATGTACTAGCAGCGAGATTGGCTGCTGGATTCGTGGTCCTGGGAGGTTGCTGGGTGATTGCGGATCGCCCGGAGCGCGGAGACAAGCGAGGTAAGCACATGCGAGGTGGATCTGTGTGCGAGGGGTCAGGCAAGACCGATGGGCGGAGCTCGGCTCCCGGGCACGACTGTCGTGTACCCAAGGATCCGGCGCCGGCGTTCGACAATGGGGTGGCCGTCCTCGGCTTGGGCTACGTCGGTCTGCCCACGGCGATCGGATTTGCCGAGGCCGGTGTGCCGACGATCGGGGTCGACATCTGCCCGGAGCGTCTGTCGGCGATCAGCCGCGGGGCCGTGGACATGGCCCCATACGATCGCAAACGTCTCGCCGTGGCTCTCGACGACGGGACGCTCCAGCTGTCGGCCGAGGCGGAGCAACTTACCTCCGCAGACGCCGTCGTCATCTGCGTGCCGACTCCGATCACGGCCACACGCGCCCCCGACTGGGCGCCCTTGCAGACCGTCTGCAGCACTGTCGTAGCCAAGGCCCGGGAGGGTCAGACACTCGTGCTGACTTCGACCACGGCCGTCGGTGCCACGCGCTACCTGCTGGTCGAACCACTGGTCCGCCGAGGCTTCAGTGTCGGAAGGGACATCTGGTGTGTCTTCAGTCCGGAGCGCATCAACCCCGGCAGTTGCGAAGACCGGCAACTCGTGCCCCGAGTCGTGGGCGGCCACAGTCGTATGTGCGGAGAACGGGGTCGAGCACTCGTCTCCATGCTCACCGACGACGTGCACGTGGTCTCCTCACTCGAAGCGGCCGAGCTGACGAAGCTTCTCGAGAACACGTTCCGTGCGGTGAACATCGCGCTCGTGAACGAGTTCGCCGACGCTGCGCGGGGCTGGGACATCGACATCCGCGAGGTGACACTCGCGGCCGGCACGAAGCCGTATGGCTTCATGCCGTTCCGTCCGGGGCCGGGTGCGGGTGGTCACTGCATTCCCTGTGATCCGCACTGGTTCCTCGACGGTTTGGACGAGCCTGCAACCGACGCACCGGTCACGCACGCCGCCATGAGGTCACTGGCCCAACGTCCCTTGCAGGTGGTGACCCGTGCCGCGGAACTACTCGGCGATCCGCATCGCGCTGGCTCCTCGATCGCGATCGTGGGTGTCGCCTACAAGCCGGGTGTGGCTGACGTCAGAGAGTCACCGGCGATCGAGATCATGCGTGCTCTCATGGATGCGGGGGCTGTGGTGTCCTACGTGGACGACTGGGTGCCGAGTCTCGACATCGACGGGCGGCGTCTGTTCAGTGATCCCAGACTGCTGGCCTCTGCCGATCTCGTGATAGTCCATACCCTGCACCCGGACTTCGATCTCGCCCGTCTCGCCGGATGCAGGTCGGTTCTCGACGCCACGTTCGAGCTGACGGACGTACCATGCGCGGTCACACTCTGAGACAGGAACCGAGCCTGCGTGGTGACCCGCGACTGCGGCGGGCAATCCACACGTTTCTCGTGCTTGTCGCTCTCGTGCCGCTTCTGGACCTGATCGCGTTCAAGCTCGCCCGACTGGATCGGCTGGCCTGGCTCAGCACCTACGGGGTCACAGTCCTCGCCTCGACCGTGTTTGTCCTCTACCTCGCGTTCGCGAAATACAGAGATCCGAGTCACCGCCGCCGCCATTGCACTTGGGCACCCCATGTCACTGCGTTGGTCGCCGTGAAGGACGAAGAGGCTCTCATCGCCCGCTGTGTCGACAGCCTCCTCGCATCCAGCGACGTGGAGCTCGACGTGATCGTCGTCGACGATGCGTCGACGGATGGAACGCCGTCTGTGCTGGCTCGATACGAGTCCGACCCGCGGGTGACCGTGCTGTTCCTGCCCGAGAACGTCGGCAAGAAGCGCGCCCTTACGGCAGGTCTCAGGTTGGCACGTGGGAACGTGCTCGCCTTCACCGACAGCGACTCGGTCTTGGCGCCCGACGCGATCTCGCGCTGCGTGAGAGCCTTGGCGGCCGACCCAGAGATCGGTGCGGTGAGCGGGCATGCCCGGGCGCTGAATCGGGATTCGAATCTGCTCACCCGTGTCCAGGACACGTGGTACGACGGTCAATTTGGTGTGCTGAAGGCGGCCGAGTCCGTGTTCGGGTCTGTGACGTGTGTGTCCGGTCCACTGGCCGTGTTCCGGCGCGAAGCCGTGTACAACTACTTCCCGGCCTGGGCGGACGACCGGTTTCTCGGTGATGAATTCCTCTTCGCCACCGATCGGCAGCTCACGGGTTACGTTCTAGGGCAGCCTTGGTTCGGCGAGCGTCTGAAGCGGCGCCATCGCGACTCACACTTCGTCGTGGCCGAGGATCATCCGGTGCGGTGGTGGCGGGTTGAGTACGTGCGCTCCGCCCGAGTGTGGACGCAGGTGCCGAGCCGAGCACGAGGGTTCCTCCGTCAGCAGATCCGTTGGAAGAAGAGCTTCATCCAGAACCTCTTCTTCACTGGCAGGATCCAATGGCGACGCGGTGTCGGTGCCGCCTGGCTGTACTACTCCCACGCCGTCTGGGTTTTCTTCGCTCCACTGATGGCATTCCGTCACCTCATATGGCTTCCGTTGCATGGGGAGTGGAGGCTGTCTCTCTTGTACATTGCCGGTGTCTCCCTGAAGGGGCTCGTGTGGGCGATCGCATACAGAGTGCAGAATCACGGGTGCAGGCGATGGATCTACCGTCCGCTCATGACGTTCACGTCTGTCTTGGTCCTGTCCTGGCTTCTGCCCTACTCCGCAGTGACGATCCGCCGGAAGGTGTGGGCGCGTGGTTGACGGGGCTGCGGAACGGGGTGTGACATGACGGGACTCCCCTGCGAGGTGGGGACCGGGCGGCGGGGTGGACGCCACGACATCTCGCGAGTGCAGCGGATCCTGCGCGCGGGCCTACGCGTCCTCGTGCGTGTCGGCATGCTGACACTGCTCGGGGGAGTGGTGGCCGTCTTCGGGCTCGCGAAAGGTGATGATCCGGATCTGCAGAGCCACAACGAGGCAGTGTCGGTCGAGTTCGACCCGGCGACAGCGGCGCGATACAAGAGTCTGGCGGACGCTCCGTTCGACAGGCCGATCCTGCTCAACTACCACGACATCGCGCCGGACGCGCGTGCGCCCTACCGCGTGACTCCCCGGGATTTCGCCGCGCAGATGCACATGCTCAAGTTGGCTGGGTTCCACACGATGTCGGCCACCGAGCTCGTGCGCTACCTGAGAACCGGTGAGGGCACCGACCATTCGCTCGTGATCACCTTCGACGACGGAACGTCGGGCCTCTGGACGCATGCCGACAGCATCCTGGAGCAATGCGGCTTCAGGGCGATCGTGTTCGTGATAACCGGCCGGGTCGGTACGCATCGTCCCTACTACCTGACCTGGAAGGAACTGGCGAAGATGCAGGAGACGGGTCGCTGGGACATCGAGTCGCACTCGCATGACGGTCACGACTGGGTGGCGATCGATGCGGAGGGTACGACCGGACCGTTCATGATCAATCGCGCCTGGTTATCCGAAGCGGGCCGGCTGGAGTCGTTGGCAGAGTACCGTCGCCGTGTGGAGCGAGACCTGCGGCGCTCGATCGCCGAGATCGAATCCCACGGCTTCGGTCGACCACAGCTCTTCGCCTACCCGTTCTCGGCGTCGGTGAAACCGAGCAACGACGTGCAAGCCGCGGCCTACGCCAAGGGCCTCGTGGATGAGCTCTTCGAGGGGGGTCTGACGAACATCTCGCCACCGACCACCTATCTGAGTGAGCGTCATCGCCTTCAGCGGCAACTCGGGCGCATCGAGGTCTTCACTGACACGACCTCCGACGAGCTGTTCGAACGGGTCCGCGACTCACTCCCCATAGCCGTCGAGGACGTGCCCGCGCCTGCCGAGGCCTCGGGCTGGCTGGACAGGTCGGGGGAGACGACGGCGTTGCGTATGGAGGACGGGACTTTCCGGTTGGGTGTGCAGCCGGGTTCGTGGGCCGAGGTCACGTTCGCACCCCAGCAAACCGAGGACTGGACGAACTACCTGGTCCAGGTGCAATTGGATCCGGCTGCCCCGGCCGGAACGGACTCGAGCAGCGGGCTTGAGATCGGAGTCGGCGGCGAAGGCGACTATCGAATCGATGTGAGCGCGGGCTGGTTCCGTGTCGATGCCCAGTCGCTCGGGGAACGCTCGACGATCGCCGAGGGGCCCATCGCGGCGCCGGGACCCTACACGGTACTTGCCGTGGTGCGTCCGCACGAGGTGAGTTTCGAGATCAACGGGGTCGTCGTCCATGAGATCGCGAGCCAGGGCGAGATCCGGGGTGGGATCGGTCTTCGGGTCCGGCTTGGTCCGGTTGCAGCTGCCGAACCCGCGTTCAGGAACCTCACCGTTGCGTCCTTGGGCTAGTCGGCGCCGGCGGTCCCTACCTGTGCCCGCCGCCTTGGTCGCGTCCATCGTCATCTGCGCTTGCGCCACGCAGCCGCGTTTGGTGCTCTTCCTCGAGCGGGACGGGCTCGTGACGAATGAGTACGCCTTCAGGCATCCGGACGATCCCGAGGCAGCCGAGCATGCGGACCTGATCGTGACGAGCGGATCCCTCTTCGCCCGGGGAGGTGCAGGCTGGACCGGCCCCGTCGACAACCGATCGCCCGGGCCGCGCTCTGCACGCTCGACGAACTCGGCCGTGTTCCGCATGCTCACACGGCGCAGGGACTTCGCGGACGCATCTGTCCGTTTCGGTCTGCGCCTGATCAGGTGGCACTCGGGACGCGGTGTGGAGACGCACGACTGGGACGGCGTGCACGTCCTCCTCAGATACTCGAACCCCCAGACCTTCTATTCGATCGGCATCACACGGCGCGACGGAACTGTCGTCGCGAAGAAGAAGCGCCCGGGTGGACCGTCCAACGGCGGCACGTACACGACGCTCGCTCAGCGACGTGCGCCGTTCTCCCTCTCGAATACGGCCGATCATGAGGTGGTCGCCGGCGTGCAGACGCTGTCCGGGGGCCGAGTGAGGCTGTCGCTGCGAGTGGACGGAGCCCAGATCCTGGCCGTGGTCGACGAGGCTGCCGACGGGCGTGACCCGATCCTGGAACCAGGCCGGGTCGGCATCCGTGGGGACAACGTCGAATTCGAGTTCAGGGATCTGACCGTCCGGTAGCCGAGCCTTTGTCCTCGAGACCGGCGGCGCGTTCGATGTGCCGGAGCATCGCCGCCGAGGGGGTGACCTGGCCCCGCAGGTACGTGCTCAGAAGTGAGGCACTGGTGCCGACGAGCTCTGCGAAACGGGCGCGCGTGAGTCCCGAGCGCTCGACTGCCGCAGCGATCCGGGCCGCCACCTCCGCCCGGTCTGCAGCCTCCGCATCTGTCCGGGCGCGCTGCAGGGCGATCGCGAACAACGTGCTGACACCGTCGGGCTTCCTGTACTCGAGGCAGGCGTCGACGACGTCACGCCATCGGTGCCGGTGTTCGTCGAGGCGCTTGAAGCGTGGGAGCTCGTCGAGCACGTCCGCG